>JAKPUV010000156.1 GCA_029554925.1 Candidatus Hydrogenedentota bacterium
GAGAGGAAGGTGACGGACTTGCCGCAGCCCGACTCGCCGACCACGCCGAGGGCCTCGCCCGGGTCCACCTGGAACGAGATGCCGTCCACGGCGCGCGCGACGCCGTCCCGCGTGTGGAACCACGTCCGCAGGTTGTCCACCGTCAGCAGGGCCATCCGTTCCCTTTGGGGCGCGCCGGGGCCGCGCGGGTTACTTCGGCAGCTCGACGCGCAGGTGCATGCTCTTGAGCTGGGTGAGCTGGAGCAGGCCGTAGCGCGAGAGGGTCGCGCCGCGGCCCGTGTCCTTCACGCCCGTCCACGGCAGGGCCGGGTCGAGGAAGTCGCAGCGGTTCATGAAGAAGGTGCCCGTCTCGACGCGCGCGCCGACGCGGGCCGCGCGCGCCGGGTCCGAGGTCCAGATGGAGGCCGTGAGGCCGTAGGGGCTGTCGTTCATGAGGCGGACGGCCTCCTCGTCGCCCGAGACCGGCAGGATGCCGATGACGGGGCCGAAGCTCTCCTCCGCCATGAGGGCGGAGTCCTGCGGCGCGTCGGCCACGACGGCCGGGGCGTAGAACCACCCCTGCTTGGGCGTGTCGAACGACGCGGGGTCCACCACGAGGCGCCCGCCGCGCGCGACGGCGTCGGCGACCTGCCCCGCGAGGAACGCGGGCTGGCCCTTGGCCGCCAGCGGGCCGATGGAGGTCGCGGCGTCCATCGGGTCGCCGAGGCGGTAGGCGCGGGTCTTCTCGACGAAGGCCTCCACGAAGCGGTCGTAGATCGGCCGCTCGACGTAGATGCGCTCCACGGCGCAGCAGGACTGGCCGGCGTTGTAGAACGCGCCGTCCATGGTGTTCTCCACCGAGAAGTCGAAGGGCGCGTCGGCGCAGACATAGGCCGGGTCCTTGCCGCCCAGCTCGAGGCCCGTGCCGATGAAGCGGCCCGCGGCGCTCTGGACCACCTCGTGGCCGCCGCGCACGGAGCCGGTGAACGAGACAAAGGCGACGTCCGGGTGGCGGATCAGGTGGTCCGTCACCGCGTGGTCCGCCACCACGTCCTGCACCAGGCCGTCGGGCGCGCCCGCGCGGCGGAAGGCCTCGACGAAGGCCTTCGCGCAGAGGGGCGTCTTGCTCGAATGCTTGATGACGACCGCGTTCCCCGCGAGGACCGCGGGCACCACGACGTTCACCGCGATGAGCAGGGGGTAGTTCCACGCCGCGATGTCCAGCACGACGCCCAGGGGCTCGTGGCGGATGTAGCGGACGAAGCACGGCTTCTCGGGCAGGTACTCTTCGGCCAGCGTCTCCTCCGCGATGGCGATCATGTGCCGCGCGCGGTCCAGCGTGCCGTTCACCTCGCCGAGGGACTGCGAAAGGGGCTTGCCCGTCTGCCGCGTGATGTCCGCCGCCGTCTGCTCCTTCAGCGCCTCAAACTCGCGGACGAAGCCCTCGCACAGGGCGCGGCGCTCCGCGGGGGACGACCAGCGCCAGCCCTCAAAGGCGGCCCGCGCCCGCGCGACCACGCGGTCGGCCTCCTCGTTCGTGATCATGGGGAGCGTCACGCTCACGGACTCGTCCCAGGGATTGATGACGGTGAGTTCTTTTGCGCACATGGGAGAAAGGCCTTTCCGGGGTTGCCCCGCCGGACTGAAAAGGCGGGGGTGCCCCATTGTGCCACAGGGCCGGGCGCGATGCAATCGGGCGGGGGGCGTTTTGTGGACAGGGTGGACGCTGTGGACGCAGTGGACAGACACCGGCACTCTTCCCTGTCCACCCAGTCCACCCCGTCCACCCAGTCCACCCGGCAAGCGTCTTTCGGGGGACCCCGGTTCTGTTCATAGAACGAAAAATAATCTTATTGACAAAACCCGGACGGTGCTGTAAACTAACTAGGCGCACCGGGGTGTGTTTGTCAAAGCGGTGCGGTGCTGTCCCTGCGTGGTGCGCGGCGGGGGCGGCCCGCGAAGCGGGTAGGGTGGGTGCTATGCCCGAATCCGGCGAGAGAATGGTAGGGAAGGTCAAGTGGTTCAATGACCAGAAGGGGTACGGCTTCATCGCCCAGGAGGGCGGGAAGGATGTGTTTGTGCATCATTCCGCCATCCAGATGGAGGGTTTTCGGACCCTGGCCGAGGGCGAGGAGGTGACGTACGAACTGGTCGAGGGCAACAAGGGCCCCCAGGCGGTCAACGTGATGAAGGCGGCGGCGGTCAGCTCCTGACCCGTCCCGTCCCTCCTCCGTCCGTCGTTCGTCTGGGCAACCGGGGAGATCCGTTTGCTCCGGGGGCGCGCCGCGTGCCAAGATGAGCCCAATGCATCCCATTGGGTTTGGCGGGACCATGCGCACGAGCGTTGCGGCGATTCTCCTAGCGCTTTCCGCCTCCCCCGCCCTGTGCGCGGGGGCGGACACGGATTCCCGCGCCCTGGCGTCGCCGGTGCTGGCGGCGCCGGTGAACGCGACCTGGGCGGCAAACCACACGGAGCACTTCCTTTCCCTCGGATTCCGGGGCTTCGTGTTTCAGGGGTTTCTCGACGACCTGTTCGCGCGGGCGGCGGAATCCCCCGCGGCGGAGCAGAACCATCCGCCCGACTGGCGGCTTCGGGTGGACGAGGCGCGGCTCGCCCTGATCCAGCTTTCGCGGGCGGGGCTCGACAGCAACCACCTGCATGTGACGCTGGACGCCGAAACCCCGTGGTTCAACGATCCGGCGCGCGCCGCGGCGCTGGCGGGGGCCTTCGCGCTGGCGGGGGAGTTCTGCCGCGAGACGGGGCTGCGCGGGGTGTTTCTGGAGGCGCCCGGATCGGGCCTGATGTTCGACCCCGACTGGGACGGGTACCCGGAGGAGGCGCGGGGGGGGCTGCCCGCGGCGGCGTCCGACGTGATCCTGCGGGCGCTGCGCGCGTACTACCGGGCGCATCCCAGGGGCGGGCTGACCCTGCTCGCCGACGCGCCCGAGGCCTGCGGCCCCCTGTGGTTTCCGTTCTTCAACGGTGTGGCGGCCTCCATCGGCGAGGCGGACATCCCCCTGCGGGTGGTGCTGCGCGAGTCCCGGATGCTGCGCGATCCGGCGTCGCTGGACCGCGAGCTGGCGCGCATGGACCGCATGGCCGCGGGAACGCTCTCCCCGGCGAACCTGACGCGCTGGCGCGCCTCCGGAGGCTGGTGCCTGGCGCTGGACCCCGTGAACCCCTCGGGAACCGTGCCCGCGCCCCGTTACTCCGTGGAGATCTTCCGCCTGCTGCGGGCGTCGGCCAAGCTCCGTTCGGCGGGGCATTTCTTTGTGCTGTCGCCCCTGGGGGGGTGGTGGGGGACCCCCGAGGCGGAGGCGCTTCAATACGCGCACCTGAAACAGGGGGGCGGCGGGGCGGTGCGTCCGGCGCCGCCGTTTCCCGCGGAGCTGCGCCCCTTCGTGATGTCGGGCCCCTTTGACGGGTGCGCCGTGGTGGGCGGCCTCGAGGTTCAGGGGGCGCGCGCGGACATCCTCTCCTCCGGCCGGGGCGCTTTCATCGTCGCGTGGGCGGGGCTGCCGGAGGGGTTGCAGTTTTCCCGGCGGCGGGGCATCACCACCTCCGTCACGCTGGAGGACGAGGCGGTGCTTCCCTGCGCCCCGAAAGACGGCGCGGTGACGGTGCCCCCGGTGGGCCGGCCCGCGGTGGTGGGGCCCCTGCCGCCGCTGGAGCACGCCCTGCCCGCCGCGCTGCGGTTTGAGCTGGACGGGGCGCTGCACCCCGGGGCGGTGCGCGCGGGCGCGCGCTTCGGCCTGCACAACCCGACGGGCGCGCCCCTGGACGGCGGCCTGCTGCTGATGCCGCCGGAGCATTTGTCGGCGGGCCGCGCCGAGGCGCGGATCTCCCTGCCGCCGTTCCAGGCCCATGTGGAGGAGCGCATCGTGCAGGGGGTGGCGCGTTTCGGGGAGGACGCGTCCTTCTCGGTCACCTTCCTGGAGGCGGACCGCCCGCCGGTGTCGCGGGTGTTCACGGTGCCGGTGGTTCCCGAGCTGGCGTGGTCCGTGCCCTGCGACGGCATTCTCATGGGGGCGCCCGCGGCGGCCTTCGGCCCGCGCCCCGGCGACGCGCGGGTGTACTGCATCAGCGAGCGCGGCGAGGCCGTCTGCGTGGATCTGGAGGGGCGGCCGGTGTGGAAGCGCCGGCAGTACCGGTTTCCCGGACAGAACCCGCCCGCGGCGGTGTGGTCGCTGCTGGGGCCGGTGGTGGCGCTGCCCGTCATGGACGGCCTGCAGTTTCTGGACGCGCGCGGGGAGCCCCTGGAGAAATACCCGCTCGACTACGGGCAGGGCTGCGGGGGCCTCGCGCCGTGGGTGGGCGCGTCGCCGGTGGAGGCGGGGTTCATTGTGCTGCGGCGGGACGGGGAGCTCGCGCGGCTGTCGCCCCGCGGCGGGGCCGTGTGGCGCGTTGCCACGGGGCTGCAGGACGGAAGGCTGGCGGTGGACGCCGGAAACCGCCGGATCTACGCGGCGGGCGCCCCCGGCGAGGCCGGCGGGCTGCCGCTGCTCTCCGTGTTCACCTCCGAGGGCGCGCCCCTGTGGTCGGCGGAGCTTTCCGCGTCGCCGGTGTCCGAACCGGCCCCCACGCCGGACGGCGCGCGGGTGGCGGCGGGGCTCGCGGACGGGCATGTGTTCGTCTTTTCCACCGCGTCCGGCGACCTGCTGGAGACCCTCTCCTCGGCGGCCGGCCGCTTTCCCAGTTTCGTGTTCGCCCTGGCCGACCCGCGGCGTCCGGGGGTGACAGTGTGGGTCACGGCGGACCTCGGCGGCGTGAGCGGTCTGGACCCCGGCGCGCGGGGGCTTGCGTGGTCCGTGGACCTGGACGGGGTGGTGTCCGCCGCGGCGCTGCCCAACCGCCTGGGGGTGGTGGCGGGGCTGTCGGACGGCGGGGTGGCCTGTGTGGATTCGACGGGGGGCGTGCTCTGGCGGGACGGGCGGGCGTGGGGTGCCTCGGTGGGGGTGGCCACGGCGGCGGCGCCGAACGGGCGCGGCGTGGTGCTGACCACCAGCCGTGACCGGCTGCTGCGCGCGCTGGATGCGGGCCCCATGGCGTCCCCGCCGGCCGTTCTCCGGGAATCGCCCCGCGGCGGGGTGCAATTTCCCGCCCCTTCGCGGTAGAGTGTCTGCGGTCCCAACGGCAGGAGGACATGTCTCATGGCAAACTGGACGAAGGTTCGGGAGAAAATGGCGGCGGTGGTGGCGCTGGTGGTCATTGTCATCATGCTTGCCGTCGCGTCGGTGGTGTTCGGCTGGAACATCCCGGGCATCAGCCACCTCGCACGGGCGCTGGGATTCTAGGGGGCTGACTCCCCGCCGCACAGGGCGGCCGCCGCGCCCGGCGCGTTCCACGGCCCCACGCCCAGCAGGCGGAACGCGACGTCGCGCGATCCGGGCACCGTGGCGCGGAAGCGCTCCATCTCCGCGAGGGCGTCCGCGGTTCGTCCCTGCGCCAGCAGCCGCACCAGAGGAAAGGCGGGCAGCGCGGCCGCACCGAAAGATTCCGCCTCGGCGAGCGCCCGCTGCGCCTCCTCGGTTCTTCCCCAGGTCCCCAGCATGGCCGCACCCATCAGGCCGATGGCAAGGCGGATATCCGGGGTGTCCCCGTGCTTTTCCCGGACCGTTTGTTGGAGGGTTTCCAGGAGGGCCGCCGCCTGTTCGCGGTCCCCCCTTCGGAACGCGCACAGGGTGTCGTGCCCCGCGAGGATGACATCGGCCGCCGGGTGGGCCGATTCCCTGACCAGCGCCTCGAGAAAGCGGCGGCTCAGGCCGTAGGCGTTCTCCTGCAGCGGGAAGTAGGCGAACATGGTCGCCCGGTCGGCCCAGGACTCCGGCAGCTCCCCGTCGTCCTGCACCAGACGCATCAGTCGAAGGGCCTGTGTCGTGTCCATGCCGGTTTCGGCGCGCTTGAGCAGCGCCTCCAGATTCTCCCCTGAAACGCTGTGCGCGGGATTGGGCAGACCATTCCAGTAGTCCGCGCAGGCGTCCGGGAAAGGTCGCGGCGCGCCCTGGGCGGGGCGAGTGATCCGGTAGACCGCGATGGACTCCCCGCCCGGCAACGTGGTGTCGCGGGATTCCAGCCCGAACAGCGCCAGCCCCTCCCGAAGTCCATCCAGACCGGTCCGGCCCCATTCCAGGCAGGTGACAAAATGGACGGCGCCGTCCTCTGGAACACGGGCCGCCTCCTCCGGGCCGTCCGGGCAGAGGGCCGCCGCAGCCTTGAGGACGGCTGCGTCCACGGTGTGGGCGGCGGCGATGTTCAGGCTGTTGGGCGGCATGTTGACAGTGAGCAACCCGAGATTCTTCTGCCCGTGGCCGTAGCCTCCGACCAGCACCAGATCCCCGGGGCGCGCCTCCCGCAGGA
>JAKPUV010001157.1 GCA_029554925.1 Candidatus Hydrogenedentota bacterium
CTGGTTGCGGGGACTCTCCTGTTCGAGGTGAGTCTCCCCGGGG
This sequence comes from Candidatus Hydrogenedentota bacterium, assembly GCA_029554925.1. GTDB lineage: Bacteria > Hydrogenedentota > Hydrogenedentia > Hydrogenedentales > CAITNO01 > JAAYBR01. Next base: position 44 of record JAKPUV010001157.1, read on the forward strand.
GCGCCCGCATTCCGTCGCACTGTTTCCATTCCGCCGGCAAAGACTGGGTCGTCTGCCAGGACGGGCGGAACGCCCTGTGGCTCGTGCCGGTGGAGGAGAGGGGCACCCCCCGGCGGATCCTGGGGGACAAGCGGTTTCTCCCCAGCCATGTGGCCGGCATCCGGCCGCCCCACCTGCTGTGCAGCGAACATGTGGACGACCACAAACACGTATACACGCTCCTGGACATGGACAGCCTGGAGGAGCGGGCGCGCTGGCAATGCGACGTGTCCGCGCAGTTCTGGGGAACCTGGACGTTGCTCAGCGCGGAGAGCGGGCGCCTGCTGCTCGGCGCGGTGGGGCGTGAGGGCGAACAGAACAGGAACGCACTTGTCCTGATGGCCTCGGGCGCGGAGACACCGCTGCTGGAAAAGCCCCACAACCCCGTGGCGCTGTCGCCGGACGGCAAATGGCTGGTGGCATCCGGCGGCGACGGGTCGCTCTTTCTGCTGGACGAAACGGGCAGGAGCCTGTCCAAATTCTCCTCGGAGGAGCGTTATTCCTCGGGGCCGGCGGCCTTCTCGCCCGACGGCCGCCGCGTGGCGGTGTTCCACATGCCCCACCTCACGGTAACCGACCTCGCTGAGGGGTTCGCCGCGCGGGAGCTGGCCGGCCAGCCCGGGGTCGAAAGAATGTACCTGTACAAAGAGGACGCCCTGTGCTTCTCCCCCGATGGCAGCCTGCTGCTGGCGGGCGCCACCCGGGGCCGGGCCTACCTGTTCGACGCGGACAGCGGCAGGCTGCTGCACACCTTTGTCGAGGAGCGCCGCTTCCTCCGCCGGGACATGCAGCACCAGGGGGATTTCCTCACCTCGCTCGGGGTCGTGGCGATGGACCTCCTGGGCAGTGTGACAGACCGCAGAAAGCCGACCCCTTACCTCACCTGCGGATTCGCGAACAACGGAACCCTCGCCCTCACCATCGCCGACGACCAGCTCCTCCGCGCCTGGAACGTCCGCGACGGGCGGCTGGTCCGCACCGTGGACCCGAAGCTTCCGGAGGAGCGCGACACCAGCGGCAGGATCAACAACCAGATCGTTCTCAGCCCCAACGGGAACTACTGCCTCGCCCGCAACTGGAACGGTTTCGGCACGGCCTCCCTCTGGGACACCGTGGGGGGCCAGCGGCTCGCGGAGTACCGCTTTCCCGAAGGAAACCGCCTCGGTGCGGTCGCCGTCGCCGACGACGGCAAGACGGTCTATGCCATGATTGACGGTGACCTGCATTTCCTGCCGGGGAGGAAGTGAGGGGGGAGTCTGGAGTTTTCTTCCTGAAGTCTGAAGCCTGAAGCCTAGAGCCTGGAGGTGCCAACAATGGTCCGGTCTCGATTGCGCGGTGCGGTGGGGGGGATGGTCCTGGTCATGCTGCTGGCGGGGGCGGCGTTTGCCGAGATTGACGTGGCGACGCATGAGCACCCGGTGTACCGGGGCTCCATGTGGAACCCCCGGGTGGATCTTGCCTCGGGGGTGGTGATCCACGCGCGGGGCTTATATGTGCGGGCGGACGACCTGGAAACCGGCGTCCTGCGGTGGACCCACGACCTGCCCGTTGGACGCGACGGCGGCGGGTACACCACGGGCGAGCGGCGCACGGTGGTCCATTATCCCGAGGGCCGCCTGGTGGTGCTCGACAACCGCACGGGGGAGGAGGTCTGGCGGCAGCGGGGCTCCTATTTCGGCGGCGGGCTGCGCAACGCCCAGCTCGCGGGCGGCGACCGCTGGCTGGTGGCCGACTACTTGAAGAGCGCCGTCGTCCATGACCTGGAGGCCGACCGGTCCTATAAAATATCGCTTCCCGGGGACAAAATATTCTCCCTCGTCCTGATGCCGGACCGGCGTCGCTTTGTGATTGTGGAGCGCCTCAGCGGGGACAAGCCGCCGACCAGCCTGCGGTTCTGGTTGTGGGAGCCGGGTGTCTCCGAGCCCGAGCAGGGCTGCACGGTGGATTCGCCCATCCGCATGGAGGTGCGGGCGGTCCTGCCCTCCGGCGGCGTGCTCCTGCGGGAGCACACCTCCCTTGATCCCGTGAAGAACCAGTTCAAAATCGTGGACCCGAAAACGGGCGCCGTGCTGCGCGCCCAACCGGAGCCCGAAGACGAAACGGTCCACCGCGACCCCTCGGGGGACGGCACGCGCGAGTTTGTCTTCCGCGAGGGCACCGCCGTTGTGGAGGTCGCGCGGCTGGACGACGGCGCGCCGCTGTATTCCGTTCCCCTGCCCTGGGCGCGGCCGCGCACCGCGGCAGTCCCGTGCTTCTCCGACGGCGCGGACTGGGGGATGTTCTGGGGCGACGGGGACGCCCTGTGGCTTGTGCCGCTGGTGGAGGGCGGCGCGCCCCGCCGCATTCTGGGCGACACGCGGCTCCTCCCCGGCCGTCCCGCCCGGATAGATCCGCCCTACCTTCCCTGCTTCGAAACCGGGATGATGCAGAAGACGCTGCGGCGCACGCTGTTCACCCTGCCGGACCTGGCGCTGAAGGCGGAATGGGACTTTCCTCCGGGACGCGGCGGCGGGTGGATCCAGTACAGCGCCGACAGCGGACGGGCCGTCCAGGGGTATTTCAACTACGACTATGACAACCAGCGGATGCTGGGGCGCACGCTCGTTCTGAAGGAAAGCGGAAAGGACGCGCCCCTTCTGGAAATGCCCTGCCAGTCCATGGCAATCTCGCCCGATGGACGCCACCTCGTCGCCCAAGAGGGGGAAAACCGCAAGCTTCTCGTGGAGGTGGACACAAAAAAGATCCCCGTGAGGATCACGGCGGAGCGGGAGTACGACTACAGTCCGGCGGCGTTTTCCCCTGACAGCCGCCGCGCCGCCCTCTTCTGCCATCCCCGGCTGGTCGTGGTGGACATCGCGGAGGGGTACCCTGAGCGGGAGATGGACCTTTCCTCGGTGGACAGGGACCGCTTCTGGAGCAGCGGCCTCTGTTTCTCGCAGGACGGGAAACGGCTCCTGGTGGGGGGAAGCGGCGAGGCGCTGCTGTTCGACGCGGACACGGGCAAGCGCCTCCATACGTTCACCGAGGAGCAGCGCTTCCAGCAGCGGTGGCAGTCGCGCGGGTACAGTTTCCTCAGCACCCTGGAGGGCATGGCCCGCGACATCGCCGGCAATGTCACCGACCGTTTCAAGGGAAGGCCCGACGTGCAGGCCGTCTTCTCCGCGAACGACACCCGCGTGGTCACCCTTTCCGAAGGCCAGCTTGTCCGCGTGTGGGACGCGCGCACCAGGCAGCGCCTCCACACGATAGACCCCGAACTCCCCGAGACCCGCAACCGCTGGGGCGGGATCACCAACCGCTGCGTATGCGACAAGAGCGGCCAGTTCTGCCTCACGTTCAACGAGAACGCCTTCGCCCCCGGTGTCCTCTGGGACCTCGCCACCGGCCGGAAGCTGGAGACCTACCACTTCCCCGAGGGCACCGAGTACATCACCGCCGCCATCTCTGAGGACGGGAAAACCGTCTACGCGGCCGTGGACACCGACCTGCACCTGCTCCCGGGGAGGAAGTGAGGGGGAGGGAGTCCGAAGATCCGACCGATCCGACGGATCCGTCTGACGGGTCTGCCAGTCCGACAGGTCCGACTTGTCCGACCTGTCCGACGGACTTTCTACTCCCCCAATGTCCCGCGCAGGTAGGTGAGCACGTCCATGATGGACTGCTCCTGCTCCGGCGTGAGGCAGCTGGGGATGTTGATGCCGACGGTGGACACGAGTCCGTCGTCGAGGCGGGGCAGGGTGCCGCGCGCGTAGCCGTGGAGGGTGTGGAAGGCGTTGCGCGGGCATTCCCAGGGGCAGCCGTTGTTCATGGGCCACTTCTCGACCAGCGGTTGGATGTTGTAGTAGACGTGCACCTCGAAGTCGTGCATGAACCACGCGCGGAGGCCCCACTCGTTGAGCAGGGCGGCGGCGGCGCGGCCCCGGGCGACGCGCGCCGCGTCGTCCGCGTCCGTGTCCGGCAGGCGGAAACAGCAGTAGTACCCCGTGTCGCCGGGGTTTTCCGCGTCGGCGCGGCCGCGCGGCGCGAGGCCCAGCCCGCGCACGTGCGCCTCGATGCGGTCGTGGCTGGCGCGCATGGCGGCGAGGATCGTGTCGGCTCGGCCGAGCTGCACGCGCGCGAGGGCGCCCTGCAGCTCCGTCATGCGGCGGCCCTGCCCCCAGCCCAGCGGGTCGTCGCCGTACCAGTTCTGCGCGGGGACGGCGTCCTTGGCGTAGCCGACGTTGTGCAGCGCCTCAACGCGCCGGGCGAGGTCCGGGTCGCGCGTGACCACCATGCCGCCCTCGCCCGCCGTGATGTTCTTGTTGATCTGGAGGCTGAAGATGCCGATGTCGCCGAAAGTGCCGACGCGGTGGACGCCGTCGGGCGCCGCCGGGGCGGTGGACCCGGGCACGCCGCGCGCGTGGGCTCCGAGGGACTGGGCGCAGTCCTCCAGCACGCGCACGGGGGGCAGCCCCGCCGCCGCGCGCTCCGCGTTGACCTCCCGGACCACCTCCATGATCCGGCCGATGCGGGCGCAGCCGCCGAGCATGGGCACGGGCATGATCACCTTCGTGCGCGGCGTGATCTTCGCGCGCAGGGCCTCCGGGTCCAGGTTGAGCGTGTCATCGGAATCCGCCAGCACGGGGATGGCGCGGTTGCGGATGATGGCGGAAATGGACGCGATCCACATGAAGCCCTGGACAATGACCTCGTCCCCGCAGCCGACGCCCAGGGCGTCCAGCGCCACCTCCAGCGCGCCGGTGCCCGAGTTGACCGCCGTCACCCGCAGGTCCGTCTCCTCCGGCCAGGGCCCGCCGTGCGGGCTGGCGAGAAAGCGGGCAAACTCCCGCTCGAAGGCCGCCACCTCGCCGCCGAAGGCGGGGCCGTAATACCGGAACGGGGAGCGGTTCAGGATCACCCGCCGCGCCGCGGCCAGTTCCTCCTCCCCGTACCAGGCGGCGCCGGGGAACTCGGGCGGCAGCTCAAACTTCGGCGGGCGCGGCAGGGGGGTGTCGGGGCGCATGCGGGGACTCCTAACGGGTGTTTTCTTGACGGGCATCATGATAGCCAAGAGGGCCGCGCCAATGCACCCCGCGCGGGCGGGAGGCCGGGGGAAGCGCGGAGACGCGCCCCGGAAACCGCCAAAAACTTGACACCCGGCGCGGTTAACCGCTATGCTACCCGTCCTGTGCGGACGCAGTGTGTCCGCGCGCGTGTCTTTCTGCCGGAGACGGCCTCAGGGCCGTTTTCTGTGAAAACACCACTGAACTTGGCGCGGGA
>JAKPUV010001158.1 GCA_029554925.1 Candidatus Hydrogenedentota bacterium
GCGCCCTCCTGGCCGATGCTCAGGTGCGCCGGGCCCGCATGGCTGTACTCGATGCCCCGGTACGCCCCCAGCTTCTTGATGTTGTCGAGCATCGTCTCGAACTCGCGGATCAGCGCCATGTCGCGGTACACGCGCAGGCAGGTCTCCAGCGTGACGCCGGAACCCGACTTAATCTCGTCGCTGACGGTGCTCTTGTAGGTGTTTACCGGGATGTCCCGGATTTTCAGCGTCTCGTGCTGGCGCACCTTCTCCGGAACTACCATGATCTTCTTGGGCATCGCGGATATTCCTATGCCGGCGGTTGGTGAATGGGGACCCCGGACGCGGCCTCGCGGCGCCCTGCCCGGGCGTGGTCTGTCCGCGTGCCGGCGGGCGGCGGCAGACGGCGGCAAGTATACCACACGCCTGCGCGAAGTGCGAAATACCGGACGGCGCCCGCGCTCACGGCGGTGGCACGGAACCGCCCTCCTCTTCGGGAAACCGCACGCGCAGACGGTGTTTGAGCGCGCGTACCGTGTCCGCCGGATCGCTCCATTCCAGGCCGAGGGTCGCCAGGGCGGCACGGGTCCGGCGGCCGATGAGGCCGTCCACCGGGCCGGGGTCCGCGCCCAGCCGGATGAGCGCGGTCTGGACGAAGCCCTCCCGCTGGCGGACGCCAAGGCGCGGCGCGCGGAGGCCCAGGGCAAGCAGGGCGCTCTCCACCATCACCCGGCGGGCGGGAACGCCCCGGACCGCGCCGTCAGACGTCGCGCTGTACGCCCGGACCAGCGCGTGGCTGCCGGGCCGCTCGAAGTGCCACGCTTCGAGGGACGTGGCGCAGGGCGTCCCGATGACCGGCATGACGCCATGGGGCGCGGCCAGCCGCCAGAATTCCGCCAGGGGCATCCGCAGCGCGGCCAGGTCGAGATCGAAGGCGCGGCCCGCCTCGTGGAGGCTCTGTCCGGCGGGCGGGCTGAAGGCGCGCTTGCGGCCCGACTTCCAGTCGGCGTGCGCGCGGTCCTGCATCTCCGCCGAACGGAAGAGATCGGA
>JAKPUV010001179.1 GCA_029554925.1 Candidatus Hydrogenedentota bacterium
GACCCCGAGCCCCCCGGCATGCTCCACCTGAAATGGATCGAGCCGCGCCACATGCAGCAGCAGATCCGCCGCTGGGACACGCACCACGCGGAGGAAATCGAGGCGGCCTTCTTCAACGGGTCCGGCATGGTTGTCTGGGAAAACGTCTTCGGCGCGCACAACCCCTGGGCGTCGGAGGACCGCGCCCTGTGGCGGCGCGCCGTGGCGATCCTCCGCGCCTTCACCCCGGAGTTCACCTCCGACGCCTGGGACCCCTTCTACCCGGCCCTCCGGCCCGACCTCTACCTCCACCGGTGGCCGGGGAAACCCACGACGCTCTTCACCTTCCGCTATTCCGGCGCACCCCTGCAGGAGGCCCCACTGCTGGAGTGCCCCGTGCCCGAAGGGGCCGCACCGGACACGCTCCGCGTGGTGGACCTCTGGAACCGCCGCGCCCTGCGTTACGAAATCACGGATACGGGCGCATTGCGGATATTCGGCATGGCGGAGCGGCTGGGCTGTATCGCCGTGGTTCACGGCGACGACGCGCGCGTGGACGCCCTGATGGCTGACCCCGGCACCGCCGACGACGACCCGCGCATCCTGTCCCGCGCCGCGCAAAGCGTCGCCGAGCCGAAGCCCGTGGCGCGGGCCTTCGCGCCGAGGGACGCACCGCCGTCGGGCATGGTGCCCGTGGCGGGCGGCCCCGTGCGCATGAAGTTGCGCCACCAGCGCCGCGAATGCGGCTGTTACCCCGATCCGTGTACCCCGCCGGAGCGCGAGCGCGACTTCCTCTGGGGCTCCCCCCACGACGGGGAGCTGGCGCACGACTACACCGTCGAGATTGCACCCTTCTTCATGGATGAGGCGCAGGTGAGCAACGCGGAGTTCAAGCGCTTCCTGGACGCCACGGGGTACGCGCCGAAACACCCCCTGAACTTCCTCAAGCACTGGCCGGACGGCGTGATGCCGCCGGACATCGCCAACCTGCCGGTGGTCCATGTGGATTTGGACGACGCCCGCGCCTATGCGCGCTGGGCCGGGAAACGCCTGCCGACGGAGCCGGAATGGCAGGCCGCCGCGCAGGGGACCGACGGCCGTGAATGGCCCTGGGGCGGCGCCTTCGACCCCGCCAAGTGCAACCCCGGCGGCGCGCCGATGCCCGTGCGCTCCCTGCCCGAGGGGCGCAGCCCCGCCGGGTGTTACCACATGAGCGGCAACGTGTGGGAGTGGACCGAAAGCGAGCGCGACGACGGCCACACCCGGTTCTGCATCCTGCGCGGCGGCGGCTGGTTCAAGCCCGAGGGCAGCGGGTGGTACGTCCAGGGCGGCCCCCAGCCCTGCACCCGCCACACCAAGTTCCTCCTGCAATGGCCCGGCCTGGACCGCTGCGCCACCGTCGGCTTCCGCTGCGCAGCCGATCTGCCGTGAGCAGCCTCAGTCGCCA
>JAKPUV010001180.1 GCA_029554925.1 Candidatus Hydrogenedentota bacterium
CGGCGACTCCGTCTACGGGTTCGAGGCCGAAATCGAGGACGAGAAGGGCGTGGCCATCGGCCGTCTGCGCTCCTTCAGGGTTGAGGGATTCGGCATGATGAAGCCCCGCTACCTGTGGTACAAGCAGCCCGGCGTCCCCGAAGACTGGCCCCCGCGAGGCGAACGCCGCCGCCGCGGCGACGGCGAGCGCCGCGATGGGGAGCGCCGTGAAGGCGCGCCGCCCAACGCCCAGCAAAGCGCCCCGCCCGCACAGTAGGCGCGGCGGCGGAATATGCGGGCGAAAAGGCGGGGGAGCGGGAGGGAAGGGTGGTTTCGCTCCGGCGACCCCAGCCTCCTATTCCCCCATCTCAAATCTCAAATTTGAGATTTCAGAGGGGCGCGCGCAACGGGTCCAGCCCTCCATTTCCCATCCGGTGACAACGTGCATCCGCAGCACGGCTCCACCGCGCGTATGAACTCGAAGAAGGCGGGCCGTTTCTTCTCGCAGGGGGGGAAGCGGACAAGAAGCCGTTTGCAGTCGCCGCAGAGGTGCATCAGGCCCGTGTAGTGTGAGGTGAGCGCTACAGCCTCCCGTTTCTCTTCGGCGCTGCGCGCCGTGACAATCTTTTTCATCTCGTGGTAGAAGCGCTGGTAGATGCGCACGGACCTGCCAGTCACGAGGACATAGGTGGCGTGGCTGTCCCAGGGCCGGCCCAGGGCGTCGGTGAGCACGTGTCCGCACACGCACTGTTCCAGGGGAACACACCGGCCCGCGATCAGGTCCGTGACAGGTTCTTTATCGCAGGCGGCGCCGGCGCGCGTGGGCGGACACTTTCCTGCGGAGGGCTCCGAAGTAATCGGTCCCCCCAGGCGGTACAGGATATGGACGTGGGTATCGGGTCCCAGAAATGCGTACGTGCCACACTGGGGACAGGGTTCCAAGTTTCCGAAGAGCTCCACGGAGCGCCACACTGCGGATAGATAGGCGTCGCCCTTGGCCTGTGAGATGGCGTATTCGCGGCGCAGGAATTTCCGCCAATCCTTTACCGGCACGCAGAGGAAATGCTCATAGCTTCTTTGTTTTCGGGGATATAGCTGGTGTCCGCAGACTTCGCATTTCATGAGGAGTCCTTTCCATTACCCCACTCCGCGCGGGCTTGCCGGTGTGATTCTACACCACCTTCCCGCCCCGCCCCCTTGTGGTACACTTTGCCCGTTGTTTTAAAACCCCAGAAGGAGTGTTGGCACCATGGCGGATGCGCGGTGGGAGACGGCCCGGGACTATCAGGAAATCCGGTATGAGAAGCGGCCCGGGGTGGCGAAGATCACGATCAACCGGCCGCACCGGCGCAACGCGTTCACGCCGCTGACGCTGGACGAGATCAGCGACGCCCTGCGCGACGCGCGGTTTGACCCGGCGGTCGGCGTGGTCCTCCTCACGGGCGAGGGGCCGCTGGCCTTCTGCTCCGGGGGCGACCAGAAGATCCGGGGCGAGGCGGGCTATGTGGACCCGCAGACGGGCGCGCACCGGCTGAACGTGCTGGACCTACACCGCCAGATCCGGACCTGCCCCAAGCCGGTCATCGCCATGGTGGCGGGCTACTGCATCGGCGGGGGGAACATCCTGGCGATGGTCTGCGACCTGACCATCGCGGCGGACAACGCGGTGTTCGGCCAGACGGGCCCCAAAGTGGGCTCCTTCGACGCGGGCTACGGCTCGGCGCACCTCGCGCGGATGGTG
>JAKPUV010001199.1 GCA_029554925.1 Candidatus Hydrogenedentota bacterium
GACCCGCTGTTCGGGTTCGTCGCGCGGCTTTCCGCGCCGCCTGCGGCGGACGAGCCCGCCCCCCCGGCGGGGGCGTCGCATTTCGAGCCCCGGTTCTCGTCGTCCTACTTCGCCCTCTACGGCGACCCGCTGCTCGCGCCGCTGGACGACTCCTTCCCCGACGGGTACCTGGAGCGGCTGGCGCGGAGCGGGGCCGACGGCGTGTGGATCCAGGCGGTGCTGTACCGGCTGGCGCCCTTCCCCTGGGAGCCCGCGCGGAGCGACCGGTACGCGGAGCGCCTGAAGCAGCTCGGCGCGCTGGTGGCGCGGGCCAGGTCCCACGGCCTCGGCGTCTACCTCTACCTGAACGAGCCCCGCACCATGCCGGTGTCCTTCTTCAAGGAACACCCCGAACTGCGCGGCGTGGACGAGAACGGCTACGCGACCCTGTGCACCTCCGTGCCCGAGGTGCGGCAGTGGCTGCGCGACAGCGTGGCGACGGTCTGCCGCGCCGTGCCGGACCTCGCCGGGATGTTCACCATTTCCGCGTCCGAGAATCTGACCACCTGCTGGTCGCACTTCGGCGGGGCCAAGTGCCCGCGCTGCGCCGGGCGCGGCGGGGCGGAGGTGATCGCCGACCTGCACGCGGCCCTGCGCGAGGGCATGGACGACGCCGGGGTGAAGACGCGCCTCATCGCGTGGGACTGGGGCTGGCGCGACGAGTGGGTGAAGGACCTTGTGGCCGGGCTGCCGAAGGGCACCACGGTCCAGAGTGTCAGCGAGTGGGAGGTGCCCATCACGCGCGGCGGCGTGTCCAGCGCCATCGGTGAGTACTCCCTGTCCGCCATCGGGCCGGGGCCGCGCGCGCGGCGCAACTGGGCGGCGGCGCGGGAGGCGGGCCTGCCCGTCATGGCCAAGATACAGGCCAACGTCACCTGGGAACTGGGCTCCGTGCCGTTCATCCCCGTGGTGCGCTCCGTGGCGGAGCACGCCACCCGCCTGCGGGCCGAGGGCATCTCGGGGCTCATGCTCTGCTGGACCCTCGGCGGCTGCCCCTCGCCCAATCTCGACGTGCTCGCCGAGGTCGGCCGCATGGAGACGCCGGACCCCGACGCGGCGGTGCGCGCCATGGCCGAGCGCCGCTACGGCGCGGCGGCGGCCCCCGAGGCCGTGCGCGCGTTCCAGGCCATTAGCGGCACGTTCCCCGAGTACCCCTACAGCGGCGGGACCGTCTACGTTGCGCCGCAGCACATGGGCCCGGCCAACCCGCTGTGGGAAAAACCCACCGGCTACGCCGCCACCATGGTCGGGTTCCCCTACGACGACCTGAAGGGATGGCGGGCCATCTACCCGCCGGAGGTCTTCGCCGACCAGTTCGAGAAGACCGCGCAGGGGTTCTTCGAGGCCGCCCGCATCATGCT
>JAKPUV010001203.1 GCA_029554925.1 Candidatus Hydrogenedentota bacterium
GCCATAGACGCCGCCCTCAAGCGCCACGGCGCGGTGTGATCCCAGCCCCGAACGCGGACACTTGCCATTTTGCGCCGGAAATGGTATACTTATTCCACTCGTAATAAGTGGAATAAGTTATGAATGAGGGCCTAGACAACCAGCAATTGGATAACGCGCTCCGCCTACTGGACGGGTTGCTCGTCCGGTCCGGCGCGCCGCCGGTGCACCTCGTGGTATGCGGGGGCGCGGCCCTCATCGCCGCCGGACTGATTGCCCGCACGACCCGCGATGTGGACATTGTGGCGTTGTTGGAGGGGGGGCTGTCTGGCGAGCCCCTCCCCGCTGCCGCCCCATCTGCTCCGTGCGGCGCAACAAACCGCCGAGGCGCTTCGGCTGCCGAAGGACTGGCTCAACAACGCACCCAGCCGCAACGAGGGGGGCCTGTTCCAAATGGGGCTGCCCGAGGGGCTTCAGGAGCGCCTCATCCCCCGGAACTACGGTGCCTGTCTGACGGCGCACTTCATTGGGAGACTGGACCAGATTCATTTCAAACTGTATGCGGCCGTGGACCGGGGCGGATATCACACGGCCGATCTGCTGGCACTCTGCCCGACGGACACGGAGCTGGCTCAGGCCGCGCGGTGGACGCTCGGCCAGGATGTGTCACAGGAGTTCCGCCAACTTCTGCGGCAACTGTTGGAAACCCTTGGGCATGACGGAATCGCTGCGACAATTTAGGGAAGGCTTCCTTGACCTTCTGCTGGATTTCCTCTGGCGCGAATGGACCGCCCTGGGGGTCGCCGGACAGGACCGTCGTCCGGTTTCCCATGCGGTGGACCCCGAGGCGCTCTTCCTGTTCACCTGTGTCCTGGGCCGGCATGATCAGCGCCTGTTCGACGAAATGCTCGACTGGCTGGCGCTAAACGGCGGATTTCTCAGCATCCAGCGCCTGCGCAATCTGATCCGTTCCGGAGAACCGTTCGGCGGCCCGGTGGTTCCGGCGGTGGCCGACTGGATGGCCCGGCGGGAACACTCCGTGCGGTGGCGGTCTCTTGTGGGAAAGCCGAAGCAAACGGGCGGAAACGCGCCTCTCTTCCTCCTGCCCGACGGACGCCCCCTCCCTGTGACCGGAGGCAGGGAGCCCGTGTTCCTGTCGCACGGACTGGAGCGAAACGCCGTGGTGCTCCGCGGGCTCTCCGGGACTTTCCCAGCGGACGCGCCGTCCTGCCTCTTTCTCCGGCTCAGGGCACTGTTCGGCGTGGGGGCCCGCGCCGACGCACTGGCCTATCTGGTGCTCCACGGCGGCGGCCACCCGAGGGGGATTGCCCGCGAATTGTGCTACTCGCAGAAGGCCGTTCACGATGTGCTGGCGGACCTGGCCTGCTCGGGTGCCGTCCACTCCGCGAGAGCCGGCCGCGAGCGGACCTACCGCGTCAGTGCCGCGGCGCTTCCGTTTCTCGCGGGCAGCGCCCCGCCCGCCGGATGGGTGAACTGGCCCGCCTTTCTTTCCATGGTGGGAACGGCTTGGGAAAAGGTGGAGGAGTTGCGGAGGGCCGCACTCGACCCGGCGATGGAATCAGCGGAGCTCACCCTCGCGTTGGGGCCGGTGCTGCGGCGGCTGGTGGGCATGTCCGGGGCACCGCCTCTCCAGCCTGTGGAGACACTGGACGGCATCGCGCTGGCGGATGCGCTGAAAGAGGCGCTTCGGAAACTTGCCGCCTAACGTGACATGACCACCCCATGGGGGCTTCCCGCCCCACAAAGCCAAAAAAAAAGGCACTCACGGTTTCCCGTAAGTGCCTGCGGCGTCTTTGGTAGCGGGGGTAGGATTCGAACCTACGACCTTTGGGTTATGAGCCCAACGAGCTACCAGGCTGCTCCACCCCGCGTCGCTGAGTGCCACTATACCACCCGAGGGGGGGTGAGGTCAAATGAAATCCTAACCCCTGATCGCCGGATAAGAGGTTGGCGAGCTGATTTTGGGTGGGCAGTGGTGCGTATTCATTGCTTGTGAAGCGTGTGGGGCGCCTTTTGCAGGGGCATATCCGTTTTTCCCGCGAGAGCAGGGCCCATTGTTCGTCTGT
>JAKPUV010001206.1 GCA_029554925.1 Candidatus Hydrogenedentota bacterium
GCAGACCTTGTCCGGGTTGCTGGCGATGTAGGGCAGCCCCGCGCGCAGGAGCAGGCAGGCCCGTTCCAGTTTCGCGTAGGTGAGCGTCTTGTCAAAGGCCAGCACCACCGCCTCCGGATCCTCCGCCGCGGGGTCCACCCCCGCCCGGCGCAGCTCCTCCTCGAAGGAGGGGGTGCCCAGGGCGAAGACCCGCCGGAATCCCCGGTCCCGTGCGACATGGTCCGCCGTGGCGGCGCCCGCCGTGAACACTTCCTCCGCCTCCGCCGGAATGCCCATGCCGCGCAGTTTCTCCGCGTAGGCCGCACCGTCGGACGAGGGGTTGTTGGTCAGGTAGAGATGCCTGCGCCCCGTGTCGCGGAGGGTCTGGATCAGATCCTCCGCCCCCGGCAGGCGCTTCTTGCCCAGATAAAGCGTGCCGTCCATGTCGAGCAGAAAGGCGGAGAGGGCGTCGAGGGGGGGCATGGGGGAGTCTCCGTGGGCCGTATGGTTGGTCATGTCGGCCTTGCGGGCCGCGGGGGAAAGTATACCGCCCGCCCCCGTTCCGCCGCGACTGCGGTGTCATTTTCCGCTCCTGCATGCCTCCGTGCCGCATCCGAAGAGCCGGCGGGACACGCGCTGGCGGTTTGCGGCCAGCCAGCGGTAGGCAGGGGGGAGAATCCAGGAAAACGGCGGAACGCGCAGGAGGGGGGCGAGGAGGGACAGCGTGCCGGTGGCGCGGAGAAGTTCGGGTATGGCATCGGCGCCGCAAAAGACGGCGCCGTCCGGGGTGCGGAGGATGAAGCCGTCGGGGATGGTGTCGCCTACGAGTCCGGCCAGGGCGGGGTCTTCGCGGGCGGCGTCGAAGGGCACGGGGCGGATCCGTCCCGCGCGGGACAGACGGGTCACCCACGCCGCGCCCGCGCGGCAGAGGGGGCACGCGCCGTCATAGAGCAGGGTCCAGGGTTCCATGTTGGGGGAACATGCCGCGGCGGTCGGGCGATTCCCGGGACCGAAGACGAGGCCAGCGGGACGCTGGCGGTACGGAAAACGAGAAGGCCGGGCCAGCGGGACGCCTGCGCTACGAATGCGCGGAAGGCGGGTGAGGTGGCATGGGCATCCTGCCCATGTCTTGGGGCGCATCCATGACCCGACCACGGGCTGGAAGCCCGTGCCACCTCCTGCCAGCCATTTCCAGCATTCGGGATAATGTTTCCCCTACCGCTGCCGGTGGGCGAGGACCTTTTTCAGGGCGGAGACGACCTCGTGGAGGTTCTTGTCCGTGAGCTGGGGGTGGAGGGGCAACGAGAGGATTTCTTCGGAGGCTTTTGTGGCCTCGGGGAGGTCTTCGGGGCGCAGGCCGAGGGTCTCGCGGTAGTAGGGGTGCAGGTGCAGCCCGTAGAAGTGAACGCCCGTGCCGATGTTCTCCCGGCGGAGGTCGGCGGCGATCTCGTCGCGGGAGCGGCTGAGCTTGTCCAG
>JAKPUV010001221.1 GCA_029554925.1 Candidatus Hydrogenedentota bacterium
AGCCGAGGTTGTTCGCGATGTCCGCGTTTTCGGGGTGCGCCTCCGCCGCCTCGCGGTACAGGGCTTCGGCCCCCGCCGCGTCCCCCAGCGCCAGCAGCGCGTTGGCCGCGTTGTTCACCGCGTGCGGGTCGTCCGGGTTCGCCGCCTGCGCGCGCCGGAACCAGTCCAGCGCCTCCTGCGCGTTTCCCTTTTCCAGCAGCAGATTGCCCAGGTTGTTCATCGCCAGCGCGTAGCGCGGCTGGCGCGCCAGCGCGGCGCGGTACTGCGCCTCCGCCTCGTCCAACCGGCCCGCGCGCTGCAGCTCCCAGCCCAGGTTGTTCCGCGCCGCCGCGTTCTCCGGGCGCGCCGCCACGGCCTCTTCATACGCCCCCAGCGCCAACTCCGTGCTTCCCGTTTGTGCCAGCGCGTCTCCCATCCGCAGCCACGCCTCGTCGTGCTTCGGGTTTTCGCGCAGGGCCGCCCCCAGTTCCGCCATGGCCCCCAGCGGTCTCCCCCTGTCGGAGAGCGCCACCCCGCGGTGGTAGTGCCAGGTGGCCCGATCGGGCGTGTAGGCCGCCCAGGGTACGGCGACGGCCAGTGTTATGGCGCATACCGCCGCGCTCACGCGCAGCCCCGCCCCGGGCCGCGCGCCGCCGGACCGGATCCAGGCAGCCGCCCCCTGGAGTCCCGCCCCGGCGCAGAGCGCGAGGAACGGCGCGACGGGCACCCGGTAGCGCTCCGCCACGAAAAAGGGCAGGATGCTCAGGAAGTGCCCGGCGATCAGCACCAGGGGCAGCCCCCCCGCCCCCGGCCCGCCCCAGTGCCTCCGGAAGAGGAGGGTGGACAGCGCCAGCGCCAGCAGGCCCGTGAAGGAGACCAGCAGCCGCAGCGGGCCGCGGTCGTAATGGACCACCTTGCTGTCGGAAACGACGGCCGACCCCCAGAAGAGCGCGGCCTTGCGCAGGGTCAGCCGGAGGGCGGCGGCGGGGTCGTCCCGCCAGAAGTCCAGGGCGCGGCGGTAGAAGAAGCGAGAGGCGCGCGCGAAGGACGGCTTTTCCCAGCCCTGTTTTTCCGCCAGGCCGCGCACCACGGCGGGATAACTGAAACAGTTCCACTCGTCGCGCCCGCACAGGTCGTACAATCCGGGGGCCTTCGCGTTGTCCCCCGTGGAGTCCGGATTGTTCCCGAGCCAGGCGTTGATACCGCCGTAGCTGGAGATGAGGATGAACTCGCCGGACACGCGGTAATTCCGGACGACCGCCGGGGCGATGACCAGCGCCGCAACGCACCCCATCGCCGCCGCGTGCGCCAACCGCGCCCGGAAGGGGGACGCCGTGCCGCGCCGGGCCAGCATCCACCCCGCCGCCAGCACCCCCGGCAGCAGAATGGTCGGGCGGATGAGGGCGTGGAGCCCCAGCAGCGCCCCCGCCGCCAGCGCCCATCCGAACGCGCGCCGCCCGGAGGCCCCCGCCCACCCCGTGAGCGCCCCCGCGAAGAGCAGGAGCAGCAGCACCTCCCGGGCCGGGGAGTTCAGCTCGCACTCAAAGTAGACGGCGGGCCAGTAGACCGCCATGAGCAGCGCCGCGGCCAGGCCCGGCACCGCGCCGAACCATGCGCGCCCCAGCGCGAAAACCAGCCACACGGAGACCAGCCCAAGGAGGATCTGCACCGCGCCGACCCACAGGGTGTTTTCTCCGAAGACGGCGTAGACCCCCGCCAAGAAGAGGGGATACAGGGGCGGGCGGCCGTAGGGGGTGGCGGCGATGTCCGGGTCCGCCGCGCCCGGGGGCGGTGCCCAGTCGCCCGTCACCAGCCCGTGGGCGTAGTAGCGGTTG
>JAKPUV010001223.1 GCA_029554925.1 Candidatus Hydrogenedentota bacterium
GAACCGCGTCAGGACGCGCTCGCGCGCCCGCGCGCCCAAGGCCGCACGCAGGGCGGGGTCGGACAGGATGGCGACGCCGTGGCGGACCATGGCGTCAATGTCGCCGACCCCGCAGAGGTAGCCCGTGACGCCGTGTTCGACGACCTCGGTGACGCCGCCGCTGGCGGTGGCAAGGACGGGCACGCCGCAGGCCATGGCCTCTAGCGGGACGAGGCCGAAGCTCTCATGCTCGCTGGGCTGGAACACGAGGTCGGCGGCGGGCAGCAGGTCCTCGATGTTTTCCACGTTGCCCAGGCTGGTGATCTTGTCGAGCACGCCGAGCTGCTTGGCCACGCCGACGGCGCTGAGGCGCTCGGGGCCGTCGCCCACGAGGAGCAGCCGCGCATCCACCTCCTCCAGCATGCGGGCGAAGGCGCGGACCACGTCGGTGACGCGCTTCACGGGGCGGAAGTTGGAGATGTGCATGACGATGCGCTCGCCGGGGGCGGCCAGCCGGTCGCGGTTTGCCACGGGCTTCGGCTTGAACCTCTCGGGGTTCGTGAAGTTGTGGATCGTGCGCACGGGCCTGGTCAGGGCGAACTCGCGCTCCGTCTCGCGGCTGAGCCAGTCGGACACGGCGGTGACGACGCAGCTGTTCTCCATGGCGAAGCGCGTGGCGCGGTAGAAGGACGGATGGCCGCCGACGAGGGTGATGTCGGTGCCGTGGACCGTGGTGACGAGGCAGAAGCGCCGCTCGGGGGGCAGCATGTCGCGCGCGAAGAGCGCGGCGGCCGCGTTGGGGATGGCGTAGTGGGCGTGCCAGATCTCGATCCCGTGCTCCTCCGCCACCTCGCTGATTTTTGACGCCAGCGACAGGGTGTACGGCGGCACGCGGAACACGGGGTAGGTGACGTCCTCGACGTAGTGGGTGTACACGTTCTCGCGGAAGCCGGTGAGGCGGAAGGGCTGCTCCAGGGTGACAAAGTGGATTTCGTGCCCCCGCGCGGCGAGGGCGAGGCCCAGCTCGGTGGCGAGGATGCCGCTGCCGCCGGTGCCGGCCTGGCAGGTGATGCCGAGTTTCATGGGGCGGTTCCTTTGAGTCCGGGCAGGGTGTCC
>JAKPUV010001235.1 GCA_029554925.1 Candidatus Hydrogenedentota bacterium
CTTCGCCGCCGCGCGGGAGTGGGCGGCGGGTTCCGGGTTCCAAGCCTTCGACACGCGCCGGGGCGGCGGGTTCCTGAAGACGCTACTGGTCCGCGACGCCAAGCGGTCGGGCGAGCGCATGGTGGTGCTGATCACCGCGTCCGGCGACATGGACACCGCGCCCTTTGTGGAGGCCGCCCTCGGCGCCTTCGGCCCATGCTCCGTGTGGCGGGGCACCCGCGAAGGCTCCGCCGACAACGCCCAGGCAGACACCCTGGAGTTGCTCCACGGCCCACCGCACATCACGGAGACGCTGGAAATATCCGAATCGCCGGCACGCGGTACCAGCGACACCCCTTCCGAACACCTGTCCGGCCCACCCGCCCATGGACCGCTCCGGCTTCTGGATTTCCGCATCTCCCCCATGAGCTTCTTTCAGACCAATCCGCTGGGCGCGGAGCGCCTCTATGGGCTCATCCGTGCGCGCGTGCGGCGGCTGGCCCCCGGCGTGCTTTACGACCTTTACGGCGGCATGGGCAGCATCGCCCTCGCCTGCGCCGATCTGGTGCGCGAAGTGCGCTCGGTGGAGAATGTGGCCGCCGCCTCCCAGGATGGCGGTGTCAACTGCGCCGTGAACGGCGTGGACAACGTGAGCTTTGTCACCGAATCCGTGCCCGACCACCTGCGACGGCTCCGTGAGGAAGACGGACTGCCACCGGACGCGCTCGTGGTCACCGACCCGCCGCGCTGCGGCATGAACCCCAAGACCATCCGCCGCCTGCTGGAGCTGGCCCCGGAGCGCCTCATGTACGTGTCGTGCAACCCCCGCGTGCTGGCCGCCGAACTGGCCCTCCTCGCGCCGGCCTACCGTGTGGTGGACGCCGAGGCGGTGGACCTCTTTCCCCACACCCCGCACGTTGAAACCATCGTGGAGCTAGCCCGCGTCTAACCAGAAAGCCCTGTGCCCAAATGGAGAAGAAGAAATGAAACGCATTCCGCTGTCTGTGACCCTCCTGCTGACCGCCGCCCTGCTGCTACAGCCCCTTTCCGCCGCCCTGGACCCGCAGGAGGAGGCGATCCTCGCGGCACCCGAGCCGCCCGCCGTGCCCACGGGGTTCACGGACGAAAAGCAGCTCATGCTGGCGGCGGCGGGCGGCCTGCTGACCCTGCTGGATCTGGACGCGGAGATTCCCGTGCCGGACTCCGTGGAAATGATTCCCGATGTCGAGTACGGACGCGTGGGCGACCGGCCCCTGCTTCTCGACGTGTATCTGCCGAAGAACCTCGACAAGCCCGCGCCCGGCCTTATGTTCATCCACGGCGGCGGCTGGAAGAACGGCGGCAAGAAGGACTACAAGTACTACTGCGTCCGCTTCGCCGCGCGCGGCTATGTGGTCGTGTCCATCTCCTACCGGCTGATCGGCGAGGCCGTCTTCCCGGCCTGCGTGCAGGACGCCAAATGCGCCGTCCGCTGGATGCGCGCCAACGCCGACAAATACAAGATTGACCCCGACCGCATCGCCGCCATCGGCGGTTCCGCGGGGGGCCATCTTTCCATGATGCTCGGCTACTCCGCCGGCGTCCCCGAACTGGAGGGGAACGGCGGCCACGCGGAGTTCAGCAGCGCGGTGAACGCCGTGGTGGACCTCTACGGCCCCGTGGACATCACCCTGCCCGAGCACCGCGGCAACCCCACCGTGCTAGGCTTCTTCGGGGGGAAGACCTACGACGAAATCCCCGACCAGTACAAGCTGGCCTCCCCCTGGTTCCACCTCGACCCCAAAGACCCGCCCACGCTCATCCTGCACGGGACCATAGACACCATCGTGCCCGTCTCGCAGAGCGACATCCTGAACGCCAAGCTCAAAGAGCTGGGCGTGCCCGTGACCTATGACCGGCTGGACGGCTACCCCCACACCATGGACATCGCCAAGGAGGTCAACCTCCGCTGCCAGTGGTTCATGCTCCGCTTCCTCGAGGAGCACTTCAAGACGAAGGCGGGGAAATAGACGCAGGGAAGAAAGTCACGGATCTCGTACCAGTCGGATGCCGACATCGTCGGGAAGGGTGAGTTCGCCGGGGGAATAGAGGCCCCGCGCGGCGCAACGGCACTGCGACCCCAAGCTCTTCCAACTTCCGCCCCGGTACACCTGGGCACCGTCGCGCAGGGGAACGCACCATTCGGCGGCGTTGCCGTGCATGTCGAGGAGTCCCCAGGGATTTTCCGTGCGGGTGCCCGTCTCCCGGGGGCCTTCCGGACTGTTTTCCACGTACCATGCATGGTCTGCAAGCGCGGCCGCGGCGAATCCAAAGGACCACGGGGTGCGGGTGTCCGCGCGGCAGGCGTGTTCCCACTCGTCCTCGCGCGGCAGCCGGTATTTCCCCCCTGTCACTCCGGAGAGTTTCCGGGCGTATTCTTCGGCGCGCTCGTAGGTCAGACCCGTTGCGGGGTGGTGGAGACGGTCCTCCGGAACCTTCTCGGTGTCTTCAGGGAAGACACGGAGATACTGCTCCCATGTCACCTCGGTCCGGCCCATCCAAAAACCCCGTGAGAAAGAGAGCGGCCTGAGGACCTCGTCCGGCTGGCGCCCCGTCTCGTCATCGGGACTGCCCATCACGGCCCCCTCCAGGGGCACGGGAATCCAAACAAACGGAATGCCGTCGAAATCATGGACAACGCCGGGGGCGCGCCGGGAATCGGCACTCCACCACGGCCCCCTGGGCATCGCGCGGCCGGGGTTGAGCGTGTTTAGCAGGGGCAGCGCGATGATATAGATCACCAGGAGCGCGATTCCCGCGCCGCCCACGGCGCGCTGCTGTCCCTGGCTGAAGTGGCGTGCCTCCCACATGAAGAAATGCGCA
The DNA here is from genome assembly GCA_029554925.1 of Candidatus Hydrogenedentota bacterium. Lineage (GTDB taxonomy): Bacteria > Hydrogenedentota > Hydrogenedentia > Hydrogenedentales > CAITNO01 > JAAYBR01. The sequence continues at coordinate 2,842 of JAKPUV010001235.1, forward strand.
AAGGCGCCGAGGGCGAACCCCACAAGGGCCCAGGAAATGAACGCGGGAAAGGGGGACAGAAACGCGAGAAGACGGTCAACCGTGGCCAGCACCGAGAGGACGTAGTGCCCCGCATTGTCAATACCCGCCGTGTAAATGGTCAGAACACCGGCCAGCACGAGGAGTCCCCCGGTGACCAGCAGATGGGCCATAAGGCGCGAGGAGTTCATCCGCCGTCCCCCCCGCCGTCATCGGAGCGGTTCAGGCGGATCACGGAAATCAGATACATGCCCCCCACGATGACCGTGTTGGCGAGCAGCATCATGAGCACGAGATAGGCGAGAACCCTGTCGCCCCGGAGGACCTCATCGCCGCGCGGCCAGGGCACGATCATGAGGTTTCGTGCGGGCTCCACCGCGGCCACCGTGAGCCGATAAATCCCCATGACGGCGGCCACGGCCAGTCCTGACCGGAGCGTCCTGCCGAGGGCGCGCCAGCCGGGCCGGGCGACCTCAAAATGAACGGGGATGACAAGGCGCCCGCCGTTCGTCTCGGCGACGATCCGGGCCTCCTGCAGGGATCCCGGCTCCAGGCCCTGCCCCGAGAGGTGCACGACTGCGGTGACCCCGTTGCCCTCGATGTCCACATCGGCCATGGCAAACCCGGGGGAGACCGTCTCCAGGGTGACGGTTCCGGAAAGGTGGCCGCGGCCGCCGTTGAAGATGGTCACCCGGACCATCTTCGCGTCCTCCCGGGTAAGGCGGCCGCCATCCAGCTCCTCGGCGTCGGCCAGCACCACGGGCCCGCCCAGATCGGGGTTGAGCAGCTTCAGCACCGCCTCCAGTTTTCGGCTCCATGAGGACACAGGGTCGGCGATGACCTCATCGAAGGGCGCGGGGTCCTTCATGCGCCCCGTCTCCACGAGCCAGGCGCGCATCCACCCGCGGGAAAGCAGTCCTGCGCCCTCCTCCATGCTCTGGGGGGTGCGGGCGATGGCCGCCGCGAGCTCCGCCGGGGTGGATGCGGTGCCCACGCCGATGCGGATGGGGGTCGCCGGTTCGAAATGGCAACAGACCCTGAACACCGCCAGATCGGCGTCCGCCCGGCTGTGCTCGCGGGCGCAGCGTTCCAGGAAGGCCACATCCTCCCCCCTCTCGGGAAAGGCCGCGCGCATCCATTCGGCGAGGCGGCCGCTGAAGAGATGGCTGACCAGCCGTCCCGTCTGGGCGGCGTTTCCCTGCACGAGGCGGGGAATCTCCTCCGGAGATTTGACGCGGGCGGGACCGAAGGCCAGCGGCCGAACGGGGTCCAGAACGTGCATGAGCGCGAAGAGGGCGACGTCGTGGTCCTTCACCCGCACCCGGATGTCGCGAATGCGCTGCGCGAGGGCGTCGGTCGCCGCGGGATCGCCCCCGAGGGCCTTCACCCAAATCTCCACGCAGCCGGCGCGGAAGAGGCGCACCAGCTCGTCCCGGTTGGCGAGGAAGGGGGCGGCCAGCATGTCCACGAGCTGCTGGATGTTCACCGCCTGGCTGTCGCCGAATTCCAGGGGCAGCGTGGGGTCAAGGAGGTACTTGAGCTTGAAGGCCCCCGTCTCCAGATGGTCGGCGTATTTCTCCTCAATGCGGGCGACCTCGCGCCCGAGACTGGTGTCGAAGAGCATGACCCACTGGGAGACGAAGCCGCGCAGCATGTCCCGCTTCACGTCGAAGTCGCCCAGGCGGCGGGCCATCTCCCTCGGCGTGGTGATTTCGGGCAGGCTGCGGTAGGGAATGCGCCGGCCGGCGGCCACCTCCTCGCGGTCGGGGATTCCCTCGTCGGTGAAGACCGGCTCGCCCCTGACCCAGGCACGCACCTGGGCGTAGCCCCAGCGGGATTCGGGATGGACGCGCAGGAGCCCGTTGATGAGCCGGGTGAATCCGGGGGACATCCCCTCCGGGCGGGGAACCCGTCCCCTGAAATGGGCCCCGAGCACGGCGGTGCGGTCCATGCCGTGGAAGGGCGACCGCCCTGTGAGCAGGTGCAGCAGCGTGACGCCGAGGGCGTAGTAATCGGTCTTGGGCCCCACCTCCTTACCGTCTAGCAGTTCCGGAGCGGCGTAGTCCAGCGTGAAGAAGTGCGCGCTGGCCGTCTTGTGGACGCGCTCGCCCGGCTCCAGCATGGAGCTCACCCCGAAGTCGCCGATGACGATGTCGGTCCTCTCCGCGTCCAGAAAGAACAGGTTGGTCGGCTTGATGTCGCGGTGGACGATCCCGTGCTGGTGCAGATGGTGCAGCCCGCGCACCACGGCGCGGCAGACCCGCGCCAGGGCCTCCTCGTCAAAGGGCATGAACTCCGCCAGACTCCCCCCGGCGCAATAGTCCATGACCTCGTAGGCGCGCCCGCCCCACGCGCCCCATCCGCGGATCGCCACCACGTCCCGGTGGCGGATGGACAGCAGCAGCTCGACAACGGCCTGTTTGGGGGCCATTTTGTCGTGGTAATGCTTGAGGGCGACATCCCCGCCGCTTTCCAGGTCGGTGCAGCGGTAGACCACGGCCTCGCCCGAGGCGTCGCCGATGGGCCCCTCCTCCACCCGGTATCTCCCGTCCACGGTCTCTCCGGGGGAAAGTGTTCCCGCCGGCGCCTGACGCGGGGATTCGCCCGGGGCGGCCTCCTCAAACCGCGCGGTCGCGCGGGGCTCGTCGAAGCGCTCGGTGGCCCGCTCCTCGGGGAAACGCTCGGTAAACCGGGGTTCCTCCCCTTTTCCGTTCTTTTCCACGCCGTCGGTCACGGTTCCATGTCCGGTTCGGGTTCGCCGCCGGAGTACTCGATGAGGACGATCGAGATGTTGTCCGGGCCGCCGCCGTCCAGCGCGAGGTTCTTCAGGCGGTTGGCCCGCTCCAGAAGGGGGGCTTTATCCGCCAGGACCCGCTCCGTGTCTTCCATGGAGACCACGTCGTGCAGGCCGTCGGAGCTGACCAGCAGGATGTCGCCGGACCGGGCGGTCTGGGGCTCGGAGATGTGCAGCGTGAAGGACGCCGTCCCGATGCCGTTGGTGACCAGATGGCGCATCTTGCTGGAGGACGCCTGCGCGGGGGTCAGCTGCCCCTCGCGGACGGCCATGCCCACCACCGTGTCGTCCTCCGTGAGCTGGCGCAGCGCTCCCCTGCGGAACCGGCACACCCGGCTGTCCCCCGCGTGGTACACCACGTACTCCGCCCCCAGCAGGCACACCCCCGCGATCACGCACCCCATGCCGGCATGCTCGGGCTTCGCCT
>JAKPUV010001242.1 GCA_029554925.1 Candidatus Hydrogenedentota bacterium
GCCCGCGCTCACGGGCGCGGCGATGCTGTATGTCACCCACGAGACCGGCGCGGTGCCCGCCGTGTGCGCGCGGCTGGCGCTGATGCGGGCGGGGCGCGTCTGGCGCGACGGCCCGCGGGCGGAGATGCTGGCGGCGGACACGCTCCGCGCGCTCTACGGGGAGGAGCGCCTGTGAGCGGCTGGGCCGTTTTCCACTTTGCCTATCTGCAGAACGCCGTGCTCGCGGGGCTGCTGGGCGGCGCGGCGTGCGCGGTGGTGGGCGTGTTCGTGGTGACGATGCACCTCTCCTTTCTGGGCGTGGGCATCGCGCATGCGGCCTTTGCCGGGGCGCTCTTCTCGCTGCTGGTGGGGGTGCCGCCCCTGTTCGGGGCGCTGCTCTTCGGACTCGTGACCGCGGCCGCCGTGGGGCCCCTGGCCGACCGGGCAGAGTTCGGCCCGGACACGGCCACGGGCATCCTCTTCTCCCTCATGATGGGGTTGGCCTTCCTGTTCCTCGGGCTGACGCCGGGGGCCAAGACGGAGGCCCTGGGCCTGTTCTGGGGCAGCATCCTCACGCTTACGCGGGGGGACGTGCTGGTGTTGGCGGCGGTGGCGGGCGCGCTCGCGGCCTTCCTCATCCTCTTCTACAAGGAAATCCAGGCCGTCGTATGCCATCGGCAGGTGGCGCAGGCCGTGGGCATCCCCGCCGCCGCCGTCACCTACGGCATCCTGCTCATGACCGGGCTGGTCATCGCGTGCGCCCTGCCCGGCGTGGGGGGCCTGCTGGTGTACACCCTGGTCATCAACCCGGCCGCCGCCGCCCACCAGCTCACCTGGCGCTTCCGGAGCATGCTCCTGCTTGCGGCGGTGTTCGGCGTCCTGTCATGCTGGACCGGCCTCGCCCTGTCGTGGAGGTTCAACCTCCCCGCGGGCGCGGTCATTGTGCTGGTGTCCACGGCGGTCTTCGCCGCGGCCGCCGTGTTTTGCCCGAAGAGAAAGGCCGCCCGATGGACCGAGAAGAACGCCGCCGCCTGACCCGGAAGACGCGGGACTTTTTTGACGCCCTGGCCCCCCGGTGGGAGGGCATCATCGCCGACGGGCACGCGGAACGGCTCCGGGCCCTCCTC
>JAKPUV010001270.1 GCA_029554925.1 Candidatus Hydrogenedentota bacterium
GTTCATTGCCCGCGCTGTCAAGCCGACCTCCGAGCCGGACCCCAACCCGGACTTCGACCTGGCCTATGACCAGCGGCGCAACGCGGCGGACAAACTGTGGAAGATCATCCAGCCGCGCTGGCCCGTGGACGCCACGGGGGAATGGTACTGGAAGAACGATTCCAGTTCCGACGAGCTCGACGGGCACTACTTCGGGTTCGCGGTCTACTACGACCGCGTGTGCAAGACTGAGGAGGAGCGCGAACCCGTGCGCGCCGCGGTCCGGCGGATCACCGACCACATCCTGGAGCACGGGTACAACCTGGTGGACCATGACGGCGCGCCCACGCGCTGGGGGCGCTTCTCGCCGGACGACCTGAACCGCAACCCCGCGTGGTGCGACGAGCGGGGGCTGAACTCCCTTAGCATCCTCACCTACCTCTCCGTGGCGCACCACGTGACCGGCGACGGGAAGTACCGGGAGGCCTATCTGACGCTCGCGCTGGACCACGGCTACGCCATGAACGGCATGACCCAGCCCAAGGCCCTGCCCGGCCCCTTTGACGCGGGCCACCAGCCCGATGACAACATGGCGTTCATGAACTACTACCACCTGATCCGCTACGAGACCGACCCGAAACTGCTCAACATGTACCACCACGCCATCCACCGGCACTGGCAGCATGAGAAGCGCGAGCGCAACCCCTTCGCGAACTTCATCTACGCCGCGTGCTGCCAGGGACGGGTGCGCGCCGACCACTGGGGCGAGACCGACTTGTCGCTGCCCGCGCACGGGTTTGAGGACGCCGTGGACACGCTGCGCCGCTACCCGCTCGACCTGGTGGACTGGCCCATGTCCAACGCCCACCGGATTGACATGCTGCCCCTGCGCGGCGATGACGGCGCGCCGACCGGTTCCGGCGGCCGCCGCGACGGGCAGGTCTTCCCCGTTGACGAGCGGCATGAGGTCTACTGGGATCTGAATCCCTGGGTGCTGACCTATGACGGGAAGGGCACGCGCCTGCGCGAGGGGTTCCCCTACCTGCTGGCCTACTACATGGGCCTGGCCCACGGGTTCATCGTCCCGGACACACCATAACCGGCGGAAGGCCCCGGTCTCCGCCGCGGGAGAAACCATGAAACCGATCCTTCGCACCCTCGCCGTTGTGCTGGCCTCCACCGCCTGTTTCGCGCAGACGCCGGGCGCGCGCTTCTACGTCGCCCCGAATGGGGACGACACCGCCTCGGGGGCGAACCCCGCCGCCGACGCCGCCCCGAACGGGGATGACAGTGCCTCGGGGGCGAATCCCATCGCCGACGCCGCCCCCCAGGACGGGCCTCTGGCGACGCTGGACGGCGCGCGCGCCGCCGTGCGTCGGCTCATCGAGACG
>JAKPUV010000007.1 GCA_029554925.1 Candidatus Hydrogenedentota bacterium
CCTGCCCCCTCCGGGCTACGCCCTGCGGGGTCCGGTCCCTACGCTGCGGGATGGGGACTGGACCCAGGAAAACGTGTTCCCGCGAAGGAGTAAAGACCAGAACATCACGAACCTTTTTGCAGAACTTGTGTTACGCAACTATACTCGCCGCAAAAAGGCGGAGGCGCCATGATTTCTTCGCATAGTCTACCACAGATGAATATATTTTAAAAAATAGAGAAGAATAGATAGGGGATGTGAGGCTGCTTAAGGATCCCGTCCATCTGCCGTATTTCAAGGCCGGTTTTCATGCCGCAGGCTTCTCCGGGAAGGTTGGCATGGTTCTTCAGCAAGTGCCACTGTCCAAAAAACGGGGGTAACTTCAACGCTGCAGCGGTTGCCACTCCAAAATCATCTTGCGCTGGGCGAGTGTCTGCGGGGATCTTTGGCCCGCCAAATAGGGGTCATGCCGACGCAGGTCCGCAATGTGGTTAAGCGCCTCCTCGCCCGTCAGCCCCTGCTCCCGCAGCCAGCAGCCCACCACGGTTGCCGTGCGCCCATGTCCGCCCCAGCAGTGGACATACACGCAGCGCCCGGCGCTTCGGGCATGCCGAATCTTTTCAAGGATGGCGGCCATACATTCTTTGGTGGGCACGCCAAGGTCAACGATGGGATAATTCACGCGCTCAAGTTCAATGCCCGCCTCGCGGGCAAGCCGTTCCGCCATGGGCATGTACGGCGCGAACGGCCCCCAGGGCGACGTCTCATCCGGCTCTTGAAGCGAAATGAAAACGCGGACGCCGGCATCCAGCAGCCCCTGGAGTTTCTTTCGCGCCTCCCCCTGGTCCCTGTCGCCAGGGAAGCATCCCGCCAGCAAGAGGCCGTCCTCCACCCACCACGACTTTGGAAAGGGCGCTTTCTTGTTCTCGTTCATCTCACTTGCTGGCCTGTTTTTGGATGCAATAGAGCCGGGCGGAGGTGCGCAGGAGGAGGCGGTCCCCGGCGATGGCGGGGGTGGCCATGCCCATGTCGTCCTCGGCCAGCGGGTTTTTGCCCACCAGCTCGAACTGGTCGCCCGCCCTGACCACGAAGGTGACGCCGTCTTCATTGAGGCAGAAGAGCTTGTCCCCATAGCCGGGCGTGGCGAAACAGGCCGGCTTTTCACAGAGACTCATGCGGGGTGTTTCCTTTCCGTCACGTTGTTTCGTCAAGGGACTTCTCGGCGAGTTTCCGTAGCTCCAGAATGGCCTTGCTCAGCACGCCTGTCTCGCCCCGAAAGGTGCCGGAGCCCTTGGGCCGGTTGTCCGGCGTGTACCATTCATAGAAGCCGTTGTTCGCGATGACCCGGTCCACCATGGGTTCCAGTTCCCGGTAGGCCTCCTCCATCATGCCATAACGCGCGAGCTGCTGGATGGTCCGGCCGCCGAACCAGGTCCAGTCGCCGCCGTTCTGGTAGGAATAGGGGGCCATTCCCTTGTTCTTGAAGGCCCCCTTGGGATACGGCGGATAGAGCGTCAGGCCGATGGTGGCCGCGCCCGCGGCGCGGACGTTTTCCCGCATGCACTCCAGAGACGCCCGGACCTCCTCCTTCGTCAGGAGCCCGGCGGCGATGGCGATGGTGGTGCCGCCGTGGTAGTAGACGGCCGACTCGTCGAAGTCCTTCGGGAAGGGCGACCCGTCGAGGTAGAGATGCGGGATGAACTTGCCGGCCTTCGCGTCCCAGAGGTGTTTTCGCGCATTGGCCGCGAGGGATTCGCGGAACTCCCGCCAAGCCTTCGCCTTTTCGGGATCCAGCGGCACGGTGTCGAGATAGGCGCCCATGGCGACCAGAAACAGGGCGTTGTCGTAGATGTCAATGGCCCGGTGGCTCGATTCATCCAGGCTGACGCCCCACGCGTGCTCCGGCTGGACATCGCCCCAGTCGGCGGTGGTCGCGCCCCAGATCAGGCCGTACTTCTCCGAAAACCGGTGCTCGCGCAGGTACTGCAGGGCGCGGCCCAGGCGCTCCGCCACCGGGACGCCCTCGATGGCCTCATCGAGAATGGACCGGTCGCCGGTGATCCGGACGTAGTCCGCCACGGCCAGAACGAGCGAACTTTCCTGGTCCGTCTCCACGGTGTTCTTGTGCGCCAGATACTCCGGGGCCGCGGCGCTCTTCCGGTAGTCGTAGCTGACGTTTGCCTTCTCCCTGGGGATGTAGCCGTCCACGACGTTCCCGTCGTCCCCCTGGAATTGGAAAAAGACGAGCAGGCGCCCCCTGACTTTCTCGGGGGGATGGACCTCGCAGGCCAGGTCTATGAACGTCGCCAGATCGCGGATCCAGACCTCGCCGTAGCCGTCGCCGGCGTTGAACCCGGTGGCCATGACCGCCTTCGCGCGCTCGCGGACCTCGTCGAGGCGCTTGTCCTCCAGAATCTTCCGCGCAAGCTCCCTCTCCGGCGTCTCCGCGGGACCGAGGGGCGCCGCGCACAGCGCGGCCAGCAGGACGAGTGCGGCCGTTTTTCCGGTCATCAGGTGTCCCATGTCTTTCCTTTTCCGCGCCGCCGGGCGCTCACTGTTTCAGCGTCTCGCGCTCCTCGTCATAGTCGGCGTTCTCCAGGGCGACGGCGCGGAACTCCTCGGCCAGTTCCAGGAAGACGGCGACGATCTCGGGATCAAAGGCGGTGCCGGACCCCTCCTGGATGATGGCGACGGCCCGGCTGTGGGGCATGGACGCCTTGTAGACGCGGTGGCTGATGAGGGCGTCGTAGACGTCGGCGACGGCCATGATGCGCCCGGCCAGGGGGATGTCCTCGCCCGCCAGCCCGTTCGGGTAGCCGGAGCCGTCCCATTTCTCGTGGTGGGAGAGGGCGATCTCGTGGGCGTGGCGGAGGAAGGAGTTGGCGCCGAGCCGTTTTTCGGCGGCGGCGATGGCCTTCGCGCCGAGAAGGGTGTGGGTCTTCATCACGGCGAACTCCTCCGGCGTGAGCTTGCCCGGCTTCAGGAGGATGCTGTCGGGGATGCCGACCTTGCCGATGTCATGGAGGGGCGCGGACCGGTGGAGGTTGAAGACCTCCGTGTCGTTCAGGACCCCGGCGTGCTTCGGGGCGCGGGCGAGGGCGGCGGCGATCATGCGGACGTAGTTGCGGGTGCGCTGGATGTGGCCCCCGGTCTCGGGGTCGCGGCACTCGGCGAGGGTGCCCAGGCTTTCCATGGCGGCCTCCTGGGTCATGGACAGCTCCCAGGTGCGCTCCTGGACCAGCTCCTCCAGGCGGTCGCGGTGGCGCTTCAGCTCGATGTGGTTGCGCACGCGCGCCTTGACCAGTTCGGGGCTGAAGGGCTTGGTGATGTAGTCCACCGCGCCGAGGGCGAGGCCGCGGGCCTCGTCGCGCTCGTCGGTGAGGGCGGTGAGGAAGATGACGGGCACGTTTCTCGTGAGGAGGGACCTGGACAGGGCCTCGCAGACCTGGTAGCCGTCCATGCCCGGCATCATGATGTCGAGGAGGATCAAGTCGGGCGGTGTGTCGCCGGCGAGGTCCAGGGCGGCCTCGCCGTCGAGGGCCACGGCGACGTCATACTCGTCGCCGAGGGTCTCCACCAGGATGTCCAGGTTGGCCTCCGTGTCGTCCACGGCGAGGATGAGCGGCAGCGCGCGTTCAGGCATGGGGCGGGTCTCCTTCGTCGCCGCGCAGGGCGGCGAGCAGTTCGAGCGCCTCTTTGAACTGGTAGCGGGCCGCCGCCCGCGCCAGCTTACCGACCAGGGTTCCGGCGGGCTCCGGCCAGGCGCGCGCGGCGAGGCGCTCGGCCAGTTCGCGGGCCGGCTTGGGGCGGCGCGCCTTCAGGTGCGGCTCCAGCGCGTCCAGCGTCTCCCGCAGCATCGCGGGGTCCCCCGCTTCCTTTGCGGCTGCGGGCGCCCCCGCCGGGGCCTTTTCCGACAGGATGCGCGCGGAGTCCCGGACCACGGCCATCTCCGCGCCGGCGGCCTCCACCAGCCGGGCCGCCTCCTCCCCCGCATTCCCCGCCCGCAGGAGCTGTTCGAGGCGCGAGAGAGTCTCGTGGAGTCCGCGCGCCGAGATATTTCCGGCGACGCCCCGGATCTTGTGGGTAAGGGCGGCGGCCTCCTCGCGCGCGCCGGCGGCGATCAGGCCGCCGAGGTCCGCCATGCGGCCGCCGTTCTCCTCCACGAAGCGTTCCACGAGGCTGAGGTACAGGCGGCTGTTGCCGCCGAGGCGGGCGATGCCCTCGCGCACGGCGAGGCCGGGCAGCTCGTCCACGCCCCAGTCCTCCGACGCGCGGACCGGACCGGTTTCCGGCGGGACGGCCCCGGCGTCCGCGCGGGGCTTGACCCAGCGCAGGAGCGCGTCGTAGAGCTCGCCGGGGTCTATGGGCTTGTTGACGTGGTCGTTCATGCCCGCTTCCAGGCTTTTCGCCCGGTCGGTGGCCAGGGCGTGGGCGGTCATGGCGATGACGGGCAGGCGCACCGGCCCGCCGTGGGGCAGCATGCGGATCCGCCGCGTGGCCTCCAGGCCGTCCATCTCCGGCATCTGCACGTCCATGAGCACGGCGTCAAACCCGCCCTCGGCGGCGGCGCGCAGGGCCGCCGCGCCGTCGTTCACCGTCACCACGCGCAGCCCGCCGATCTCCAGCAGCTCGCGCACCACCTGGCGGTTGACCTCGTTGTCGTCCGCCGCGAGGATGCGCGCGCCGCGCAGGGGCGCGAGGCGGGCGGGGTTGGCGGCCTCGGCCCCGGCGGGGGACGAGGCGGATTTCGCCAGCTCGAAGCCGAAGGTCTGCATGACCGTTTCGAGGAGCAGCGAGGTGCTGACGGGCTTGATGAGGAACCCAGACGGGACGACCCCCGCCGTGCGCGCCTGGACCATGATCTCCTCGCGGCCGTAGGCGGTGATCATGACCGCCTTCGGGGGCTTCACGAGGCCGGGCAGGGTGTTGATGCGGCGGATGGCCTCCACGCCGTTCATGCCGGGCATCTTCCAGTCCATGAGCACGAGGTCGAAGGGCCTGTCCGGCGGGGCGGCGGCGACCATCTCCACGGCGCGCGCCCCGGACTCCGCTTCGGCCACCTCGAAGTGGAAGGAGTGGAGCATGGACACGAGGATCTCGCGGGCCGTGGGGTTGTCGTCCACCACGAGCGCGCGCAGATGGGGCAGCCGGGCCGCGGCGGCGGCGGGGTCCACGTCCGTCTCCCCCGCCCTGCCGAAGACCGCCGTAAACACGAAGGTGCTCCCCCTGCCGGGCTCGCTCTCGACGCGGATGTCGCCGCCCATGAGCCCGACGAGTTTCCGGCAGATGGCGAGGCCAAGGCCCGTGCCGCCGTAGCGGCGCGTGGTGGCGCTGTCGGCCTGGGAGAAGGACTCGAAAAGGCGGCCCGCGGCCTCCGGGGAGATGCCGATGCCCGTGTCGCGCACGGAGAACTCCAGGGTGAGCCGGTCCCCCTCCTCCGCCAGACGCCGCACGGAGAGCACGATCTCCCCCGCCTCGGTGAACTTCACCGCGTTGTTGGCGAGGTTGATGAGAATCTGGCCGAGCCGGAGCGGGTCGCCCACGAGGGTGCGGGGGAGCTCCGGCTCCGTGCGGATGAGCAGCTCCAGCCCCTTCTCCTCCGCCTTGAGCAGGACAACGTTCGCCAGGTTGGCCAGCACCTCCTCCAGGCTGAACGCCGTCTCCTCCAGCTCCATGCGGCCCGCCTCGATCTTCGAGAAGTCGAGGATGTCGTTGATGATGCCCAGCAGGGCGTGCGCCGCGTTGTGCGCCTTGGTGACGTAGTCCCGCTGCTTGGGGTTAAGGTCGGTGCGCAGGGCCAGGTGGCTCATGCCGATGATGGCGTTCATGGGCGTGCGGATTTCGTGGCTCATCCGCGCGAGGAACTCGCTCTTCGCGCGGGTGGCCTCCTCGGCCTGGTCGCGGGCGAGGGCCAGGTCCTCCGCGAGCCGCTTGAGCTCCGTCACGTCCGTGAGCACCCCCGTCAGGTACTGGGGCCGGCCCGACCCGTCGCGCACGCAGCGGCCCCGGTCGTACACCCACACCACCCGGCCGTCCGGGTGGATCAGGCGGTACTCCAGGGCGGAGTCCTCCGCCGTCTCCGTCCGCCGCGCGGTCCACGCCAGGACGCTTTCCCGGTCCTCCGGGTGGACAACGTCGAGAAAGGCGGACAGGGGCTTGTGCAGGAAGAAGGACGCGGGGCGGCCCGTGAGGGCCTCGGCGGCCTCGCTCACCAGCGTCACCTCGCGGTCCCCCTCCGCGGCGCAGCGGTAGAGCACGCTGCCGGTCTCCGACACGAGAACCTGAAGCTGCTCCTGAAGGTTTTCAAAGCTGCGGCGGAGCCGGTCCGCCATGTCGGCAAAGGTGCGCGAGAGCAGGCCGAACTCGTCGTTGCTGGAGACGTCCGGCGCGATGGAAAGGTCACCCGCGCCCACCCGCTCGGCGGCGGCACGCAGCCGGTCGAGGGGGGTGGTGATCAGGCGGGCGGCGTACCACGCGCCTGCGGACACCGCGACCAGGATGGCCAACAGCCCCAGGACATTCCGGATCATTTCGCGCTTGAGCGGGGCGATCACCCGGGCGTAGGGCACCGCCAGCGCCAGGGACCAGTCGGCGGACTCCACGCGGCTGAAGAAAATCCACTGGCTCCTGCCCTCCCGGTCGCGCACCTGGAGCGACCCGGACTCGTCCTGCGTCATGGCGTTGCCCAGGGCGACCAGGTCCGCCCGCCCCTCCTCGCGGGCCGCAAGCAGCAGGTTGACCTTGGTGCTGTTCTCGGACGGGGGAAGGCCGCGCCGGAAGATGAAAAAGCCCCGGCGGTCAATCAGGAAGAAGTCCAGCTCCGGTTCCAGCTGGTTCTGGATGGCCGTCTGGAGGGGCTCCAGAAAGACATCCATGGTCGCCACGCCGATGAAGGTGCCTTCGCGGAAGATGGGCGCGGAGTAGGTGACCATCAGGACGTTGCCGGCCCCCTTGTCGAAATAGGGGTCCGTCCACACGGGTTTCCCCGTCGTTTTCGGCAGATGCCACCAGGTCCACTCCGGCGCCGTGTAGTCGTAGCCGTCCCGTCCGATGTCCATCTCCCGGAGGCCGCCCGCCGTCCGGTGAACGTAGGGGGCGAAGCGGTCGCGGCCGGGAGGGCAGGCCGCCGGGTCGAAGGCGATGGCCCCCCCGTAGATGATCTCGTTCTGGCTGATGTTCTCCCGGAGGATGGCGTAGTAGTCCGCCTCGCGCAGATCCTCGGAAAGTCCGGCCACCGCCGCCGTCGTGCGCACGGCCTGGGCCGCCTCGCGCAGGGCCCCGTCCACCTGCCGCGAATGCCGCCGCGCGAGGAGGGTCACCTCCTTGTCCATGATCTGCAGCTCGCGCCCGTACAGCTTCCAGGCGTTGTACCCCAGCAGCGCCGTCAGCACCAGCACGACGGGCACCACGGTGAACAGCAGTATCTTCCGGCGGATCGTGAAACGCATGCCTCGCCTCCTGTCCGGCGACCCCGTCCAGCATGCATGCGCCGGACCGGGACTGTCAAGAAAAACGGCCCAAAACTTGCCTTTTCGCGCGCCAAAGCCCCATAATACATGGGAATTTCCCCCCATGCCCGCCGGGGGCGCGGTGTGTGGTCCTGCACCGTCCCCGCCCCCCGGACATCCGGGCGCCCCCGCACCCCGAAAGAGGCCCCATGACCCCCATAGACAAGATCAGGAATGTGGCGATCATCGCGCACATTGACCACGGCAAGACCACGCTCATTGACAGCATTTTCCGCGCCGCCCACGTGTTCCGCGACAACGCCCGCGTGGTCGAGCGCGTCATGGACAACAACGAGATCGAGCGCGAGCGCGGCATCACGATCCGCGCGAAGCACTGCACCGTCGAGTGGAAGGGGCACCTGATCAACATCATAGACACGCCGGGCCACGCCGATTTCTCCGGCGAGGTCGAGCGCGTCCTGTCCATGGTGGACTCCGTGCTCCTGCTGGTGGACGCCAACGAGGGGCCCATGCCCCAGACCCGCTACGTGCTCATGCGCGCCCTGCGGTCCGGCCTGCGGCCCATCGTCATCATCAACAAGGTGGACCGCCCCCTCGCCGACCCCCACACGGCGCTGAACAAGACCTTCGACCTGTTCTTCGCCCTCGGCGCCACGGACGAGCAGTGCGACTTCGCCACGCTCTACGGGTCCGGGCTCGACGGCTGGCTCTCGCGCACCCCCGACGGCGGCCCCGACTGCGGCATGGAGGCCCTGTTCGAGACGATTGTCGAGCATGTGCCCGCGCCCAAGGGCGACCCGGACGCCCCCTTCCTCATGCAGGTGAGCACCCTGGGCTGGCGCGACCACCTCGGCCGCACGGCCACCGGGCGCATCCTCCAGGGCCGCCTCACGCGCGGCATGGACCTGACGCGCTGGGTCACCCGCCGGCTGGACGCGGGCTGGGCCGCCACCGACACCCCCGGGGAGATGGAGTGGGAGGTCGCCGAGACCACCGCCGAGCGCGCGGTCCATGTGTGGGTGACGCGCGGGCTGGAGTCGGTCTCCAAGCACGACGTGTCCGCGGGCGACATCGTCACCATCTCCGGACCGAAGGAGCTGAACATCGGCGACACCCTCGCCGCGCCGGAGCTGGAAAACCCCGCCCTGCCGCCCCTCGACATCGAGGAGCCCACGGTCTCCATGATGTTCCTCATCAACAACGGCCCCTTCGCCGGGCGCGAGGGCCGCGCCGTCACCCTGCGCCAGCTCAAGCTGCGCCTCACCCGCGAGCTGCGCGTCAACGTGGCCCTGCGCGTCGAGGAGGTGGGCCGCATGGACGCCGTCAAGGTGTCCGGCCGCGGCGAGCTGCACCTGGCCGTCCTCATCGAGGAGATGCGCCGCGAGGGCATGGAGTTCTGCGTGTCCGCCCCCGAGATCATCACCCACACGGACGCCCAGGGCCGCCTGCACGAGCCGGTCGAGGAGCTGATCATAGACGTGCCCACGGAGCACCAGGGCGTCGTCATCGAGAAGGTGTCCCAGCGCAAGGGCGAGCTGGCGGCCATGCACACCGGCGAGACCGGCATGACCCGCCTCGAGTTCCGCATCCCCACCCGCGGGCTCATCGGCTACCGCAGTGAGTTCCTCACCGACACCCGCGGCCTCGGCATCATGGCCTCCCGCTTCGCCTGCTACGCCCCCTGGACCGGCGACATCCCCGGGCGCAACCGCGGCTCCATGATCAGCCTCGACACCGGCGACGCCACCGGCTACAGCCTCGAAAACCTCCAGCAGCGCGGCACCCTCTTCGTCACCCCCCTGTCCCCCGTGTACGAGGGCATGATCATCGGCGAAAACTCCCGCCCCGGCGACCTCATCTGCAACCCCACCAAGCGCAAGGCCCTCACCAACCACCGCGCCTCCAACAAGGACCAGACCGTCACCCTCGACGTGCCCAGGATCCTCACCCTCGACGCCGCCATCGAGTGGGTCGCCAACGACGAGCTCGTCGAGGTCACCCCCGCCGCCATCCGCGTGCGGAAAACCGTCCTCTCCTACGAGCTCCGCAAGAAGTCGGAAAAGGTCGCCGCCGCCGCCGAGTAAGACGCAGGGCGGAAAGGCTTCAGGCTACAGGCTTCAGGCCTCAGGCTTCAGGCCTCAGACTCCTCCCCCCTGGGATCGCCAGGCTCTAGCCTGGCACCGCGCGCCCAAGCGCGCGTTCGCTCTCTTCCTCCCCCAGACTCCTCTTTGACTCCGCCCACCCCCTCCGCTATCATTCCCTCACGCCTCCGGAGAGCAGACCTCATGAGGATTGAAACACAACACCGCATCACCGCCGCCCTGTTTGTTTTGGCGCTGGCATCCGTTCTTTCGCCGACCGCTGGGGCGGCGGACGCCGCGGCGCCGGACTGGGTGGCTCCCTTTGCCGACCGCGTCCACGACGCGTGGCGCGACGGCACACCCATGCCCCAGTTGAGCGCGGCGTATCCGGAGGCTTCCCTGGCGGAGGCGTATCTGGTGCAGAAGCACTTTGTGGCGCGCAGGATGAAGCCCGACGGCATTGGCGGGTTCAAGGCGGCGGGCGTGGCGAGCACGGCGCCCGACCACCCTCTGGTCGCCGTGATGCCCGCTTCGGGCGTGCTGCATGCGAAGGACAAGATCGTCATAGACCTGGCCGGTGACCCGCGCCGCCATGTGGAGAATGAAATTGGATACGTCTTTCACCGGCCTGTGACGGAACCGCCCGCGGATGTGGAAGCGCTGCGCCGGTGTGTCAAGGCCGTTGTGGCGGTTGTCGAGGTTCCCGGCGGCG
Organism: Candidatus Hydrogenedentota bacterium; assembly: GCA_029554925.1. Taxonomy (GTDB): domain Bacteria; phylum Hydrogenedentota; class Hydrogenedentia; order Hydrogenedentales; family CAITNO01; genus JAAYBR01. Next base: position 10,242 of record JAKPUV010000007.1, read on the forward strand.
CGGTGGAGGAGGCAGGTCCCTCCACCACAAACGACATTGTCGCCTGGAACATCAACGCCAAGGAAATGATCCTTGGCGGGGAGCGGGATCCCGCCGCCGTGGACCCCGACGCCGTCACCATCACCTGCACCCGCGACGGCGAGACGGTCAACACGGCGCGGGGCGACCTGGCCGCCGGCGGGCAGTGGCACACGCTGCTGAAGACCGTGAACCGTGTCCTGCAGCAGGGCTACACCGTGCAGCCCGGCCAAGTCATCACCAACGGCGCCCTGGGCAAGATAACGCCCGCCGCGCCGGGCCGCTACCGCGCGGACTACGGGCCGCTCGGCGTCATCGAGTTCGAGGTGCGGTAGCGCCGGTAAGGGGCGTTGGCGGGAACGAGACGGCTTCGCTTCGCTCGCCATGACGCGCTCCCCGCCGATGCACCACCAGACCGCCCCCCATCCCGTCATTGCGAACGAAGTGAAGCAATCGTTTTCTCGCTTTGGCTCCGGTCCAAGTCCGCCTTCCTTGGTGCCCCCGCGTCCGTGTGCGGTGCGTTTCCCCCGGCCGCCCGAAATCCGGTAGAATCCCCGCATGGGCAGAGCATCTCTTGGCTTCAGGCCGGCCCGTGTGGGAACCGGCGTTCTTGCGGTGGCGGCCGCGCTTTTCTTTTCCGTTTCCGGCGCGTTCGCGGAGGAGGTCGTCTTTGCCACGCGGCCGATCTACAAGGACGGACACTGGTACGCCAACATCAGCTACTTCGCGCGGGACGCGGAAGAGAAGACCTATGAAAAGGGCGGTGGCCTGTATGTGGTGGACACGGACACGGGCCGGGTGCGGACGCTGGTGGAGGATGACGAGGGAACGGTCCGCGACCCCGCCGTCCACTACGACGGCAAGACCATCCTGTTCTCCTGGCGGCGAGGCGGTTCGGAGACCTTCCACCTGTTCACCATCCAGTCGGACGGGTCCGGCCTGGTGCAGCTCACGGACGGCGAATACGACGACTTCGAGCCCGCGTGGCTGCCCGACGGCGGCATTGTGTTCGTCTCCACCCGGTGCAAGCGCTGGGTGAACTGCTGGCTGACGCAGGTGGCGGTGGTCCACCGCTGCGACGCGGACGGCGGGAACATTACCCCCCTCTCGGCGAACATCGAGCACGACAACACGCCGTGGCCCCTGCCGGACGGGCGCATCCTCTACACCCGCTGGGAGTATGTGGACCGGAGCCAGGTGGACTACCACCACCTCTGGGCCATGAACCCCGACGGCACGGGGCAGATGACCCATTTCGGAAACATGCACCCCGGCGGGCTCTACATTGACGCGAAGCCCGTGCCGGGGTCGGCGGAGGAGATCCTCTTCATCAACTCGCCCGGCCACGGCGCGCGCGAGCACGCCGGACACGTCGCGCTGGTGCAGGTGAAGAGCGGAGCGGACGACCTGTCGTCCATCCGCAACCTCACGGAAAGGGCGGAATACCGCGACCCCTACCCGCTGGACCATGACCGGTTTCTGGCGGCGAGGGGACGGCGGCTGGTGCTGCTGGACCGGGAAGGCCGCGAGGAGACGCTGTTTGAGCTGAAGCGCGACCGGAGGAGACTGGAACTGCACGAGCCCCGGCCCCTGCACGCGCGGGACCGCGAGCCCGTCATCCCGAAGCGCACCGACTGGACCCGCGCCACGGGCCGGCTCATCCTCTCCGACGTCCGCGCCGGGCGCAACATGGGCGGCGTCGCCCCGGGGGAGATCACCCGCCTGCTCGTCGTGGAGTCGCTGCCCAAGCCCATCAACTACACCGGCGGCATGGACCCCCTCACCTACGGCGGCTCCTTCACCTTGGAGCGCGTTCTGGGCTCGGTGCCCGTGGAGCCGGACGGCTCGGCGAACTTCGAGGTGCCCGCCAACCGGTCTCTGTTCCTCATCGCCCTCGACAAGGACGAAAACTCCGTGAAGCGGATGCAGAGCTTCCTCACCGTCATGCCGGGGGAGACCCTGAGCTGCGTCGGGTGCCACGAGCCCCGCAGCACCGCCGCGCTCAACACCGGCCGGCCCAAGCTGGCCGCCCTGGAGCGTCCCGCCAGCGCGATCACGCCCGTGCCGGGCATCCCGGAGGTGCTGGACTTCCCGCGCGACATCCAGCCCGTCCTCGACCGGCACTGCCTGCCCTGCCACGACTACACTCCCCACCCGCGCGCGGACCGCGGCCCCCGCGCGGGCGGCGTCATCCTCAGCGGCGACCGGGGCCCCATGTTCTCGCACAGCTACGCGGCGCTCTTCGCGCATTTGCAGGTCGCCGACGGCCGCGACCTCGCCAAAAGCAACCTCGCCCCCCGCAGCATCGGCGCCACGGCCAGCCCGCTCATGGACAAGCTGGGCGGCGGGCACTACGGCGTGGAGCCGTCCCCGGAGGAGGTGCGGCTGGTCCGCTACTGGATCGAGACCGGCGCGACCTATCCCGGCACCTACGCCGCCCTCGGCGGCGGGTCCATCGGCGGCTACTACGAGAACAAAGTCGTGGAGAACGACGCCGAATGGCCCGAGGCGCGCGCCGTTGCGGAGGTGGTGGACCGCCGCTGCGCCGCCTGCCACGAGGGGCTGACGAGCCTCCCGCGCGCCTCTCCGACGAGAACGGCCTCTCCTTCTGGCGCCTCGACGACTGGGAGGACCCGCGCGTGATGCGCACCCGCCACCTGATGTTCAACCTCACCCGCCCCGAGCTGTCCATGATGCTCCTCGCCCCGCTGTCCCCCGACGCGGGCGGCTACGGACGCTGCAAGAACGCCGACGGCACGCCGGTCATCGCCGGCAGGGACGACGCCGACTGGCGAACGATCCTGGCCCTCAGCGAGGCGGGAAAACGCCGCCTCGACGAGATCAAGCGCTTCGACATGCCCGGATTCGTCCCGCCCGCCCCCTACACCCGCGAGATGAAACGCTACGGCATCCTCCCCCCCGACACCAACCCCGCGCAGCCCTACGACTTCCGCGCCGCCGACCTCGCCTACTGGAACTCGTTCGTGTTCTCCCCGGCGGGGAAGTGACGCCGGTGTCAACGCCCATAGCGTAGACGCGGCATCTTGCCGCGTTCTTGGGGCCTTCTGTTGACCTGAAGAACGCGCCAAGATGGCGCGTCTACATTCCCGCCAACGTCCTGCCGTGCACGAGTACCCGCGTTTCTTGAGAAGGCGTTTCCGGCTGGTATATGGTTTGACCATGCGGCGCTTCCCGGCGCCGGGGTGTCCCACGCAGGTCTGGATTGCGGCCCATGAGCAAGAGTCCCTATCAGCCGCCCTACACACTCACCCCCGCCATGCTTCGCCTGGTGGCGGAGATCGGCGAGATGGTGGGCCGCTACACGGCCCTGGCCGAACAGGCGCTGACACCAAAACTCCGGCGCGACAACCGCATCCGCACCATCCACGCCTCCCTGGCCATCGAGGCCAACACGCTCACCCTCGAACAGGTCACCGCCGTGATTGCGGGCCGGCGGGTGCTGGGACCGCCCCGCGAGGTGCAGGAGGTGAAAAACGCCTTTCAGGCCTATGAGGCCATGGAGCAGTGGGACCCCTCCCGGGAGGCGGACCTCCTCGCCGCCCACGGGACCCTGATGGCCGGTCTGGTGGACCGTCCCGGGGCCTACCGCCGGGGCAAGGTGGGGGTGTTCCGCGGGAAGACCCTGGTCCACATGGCCCCGCCTGCGGCCCGGGTTCCGGGGCTGGTGGCGAATCTCCTGGGGTGGATCGCCAGGACGGAGGAACATCCGCTGGTGGTCGCCTGTCTCGCGCACTACGAGCTGGAGTTCATCCACCCCTTCGACGACGGCAACGGGCGCATGGGAAGACTGTGGCACACCCTCCTCCTGCGCACCTGGCGGCCCCTGCTTGCCTACCTGCCCGTCGAAACGGTGGTGCATGAATGCCAGGAGGACTACTACCGCGCCCTGGCCGAATCCGACAGGGCCGGGGACGCCTCCCCGTTTGTCATGTTCATGCTCGGGGCGCTGTCCCAGGCCCTTGCCAATGCGGCGACCGACCAAGTAACCGACCAAGTAACCGACCAAGTAGCGCGGCTGTTGCGTGTGTTCGGCGGGGGCGAGATGAAGGCAGGCGACCTGATGGCGGCGCTGAAGCTTTCCCACAAGGCATCTTTCCGGACCTCGTATCTGGATCCGGCATTGGCGGGCGGATGGATCGAAAGAACAAATCCTGAATCCCCAAACAGTCCCATGCAGTCCTACCGGCTGACGGAGCGGGGGCGGAAGTGGGTGCGCGACAATGAATAAACAATTGCTGACCCTTGCCATCCCCGTCTTGTCGGTATTCATGGGCGCCGCGTCTGCCGCTCCCCTGAACATCGCCTTCCTGAGCGCCGAGAGCGCGGCGGAGAAGATCGGGCCGCATGAGCGGGGCGCGTGGGAGGCGGCGCGGACGCTGGGGAACGCCACGCTGCTGCTGTTGCAGGAGTCGGGGGCGTTTCAGGACACGCAGGGCGCGGTCCGGAAACTGGAGGAGTTCCAGGTGGTCTGGTACCACCAGGGGGACGCCATCGCCTACAACGCCATGTACGGCGGCCCGGCGATCACCGCCCTCCGGTCCTATGTTGGAAACGGCGGCGGCGCGCTGCTGTCGGGCGGCGCGCTCGCGCTGATTGACAACCTCGGCGTGGAGACCTATGTCCGTTCCCAGCGCCGGGACATCGAGAACTACCGCGACCCGGCCGCTCTGGTGCCGGAGGAGCCCGCCCACCCGGCTTTCGCCGGGCTGCCGCTGGAGGACGGCCGCATCTGGCTGAGCGCGGGCGGGTGCCGGGCGCTGGCGGACTTCTACTGGGGCGGCCCGGGCGCGGCGATGGTGCTGGGGAACACGCCGCGCGGCGTGGAGCGCCCGCTGGCGGAGTACGCGCCCGGCAGCGGCCGTATCATCGTCTTCGGATGGCGCTGGCCCGACTACGCGGACGTGGAAAACCCCCACCGCGAGAATCTGCTGCGGCTGACGTCGAACCTGCTCGCCTATCTGGCCGCGCCGGACACCTGGGTGCCCTTCGCCATCCGCACCAAGTTCCCCGCACGGCGGCATCCGGAAACGCCCGGCGTTTCCGCCCAGCAATGGCGCGCCCTCCGCATGGCCGTCGAGGACCTGTCGAAGTCGTTCCCGGACACCTATCCCGGCGGCGCGGGGTTCCTCGCGCGGCTGGCGGCGCTGGAGGCGGAGCAGGGCGCCCTTCCCGCCGGGAGCGGACCGGAGGCCCACGCGGGGATCGTGGAGCGGTTCGCGGCGCTCCAGCGCGAGGCACTGCTGGCCAACCCGCTGCTGGATTTCGAGCGCCTGCTGATGATCCGGCGCTCCGCTGAGAACCCCGGTCTCCTCCACAACTCCTATGGCAACGACGACCTGCCCCCCGCGGCGTACCAGAACACCGTGGTCGCTCTGGACTACAAAACCCCGGGGGCAACTCCGGAGACCCTCTACACGCCGCCCGCCGACGTGTATCTCGGCGATCTGGACCTGCACTGGGACGCCGAACGGATGCTCTTCTCCATGCCCGACGACACGGGCAAGTGGAACATCATGGAGCTGCGCCTCGCCGACGGCCAGTGCGCGCGGGTTCCCCTCATTGAGGACCCGGACATCCACAACTACGACGCGTGCTATCTGCCCGACGACCGCATCGTGTTCACCTCGACGGCCCCCATTGTCGGCGTGCCCTGCCTCGGCGGGCGGTCCAAGGTGGCCAATCTCTACCTGCGCGGGCTCGACGGCGGCATCCGTCGCCTGACGAACGACCAGGACCACAACTGGTGCCCGGCGGTGCTCAACGACGGGCGGGTGCTTTACCAGCGCTGGGAGTACGCCGACATCGCCCACGCCTTCACGCGCCTGCTGTTCAGCATGAACCCCGACGGCAGCCGCCAGATGGAGTACTACGGCAGCAACTCCTTCTGGCCGACGGCCATGTTCTTCGCGCGGCCCGTGCCCGGCCACCCGACGAAGGTGGTCACCATCGTCGGCGGCCACCACGACGAACCCCGCCAGGGGGAGCTGGTCGTCCTCGACCCGACCCTCGGCCGCACGGAGGCGAACGGCGTGGTGCAGCGGATCCCCGGCTTCGGCGAAAAGGTGGAGCCCGTGATCCTCGACGGGCTCATCTCCACAAGCTGGCCCCGCTTCCTGCATCCGTACCCCCTCGGCGAGAAGTACTTCCTCGTGTCCTGCCGCCCCGCATGGGACGCCCTCTGGGGCGTGTACCTGGTGGACGTGTTCGACAACTTCACGCTCCTGTACGAGGAGCCGGGCCGGGCGATGTTCGAGCCCGTCGCCCTTCGGAAGACGCCGCGCCCCCCCGTGATCCCCGACGTGGTGAAACCGGAGATGACCACTTCGGACGTCATGCTGGCGGATGTCTATGTGGGTCCCGGCCTGGCGGGGGTGCCCCGGGGCTCCGTGAAGTCCCTGCGGCTCATCAGCTACGACTTCACCTTTCACGGCCTCGGCGCGGAACCGGACCGCGTCGGGCTGGACGGCCCGTGGGACGTGAAGAAGATCGTCGGCACGGTCCCCGTGGAGGACGACGGCTCCGCGTATTTCCGCATGCCCGCCATGACCCCTGTCGCCGTGCAGCCGCTGGACGCCGACGGCAAGGCGCTGGCCCTCATGCGGAGCTGGATGACCGGCGTGCCCGGCGAGACCCTTTCCTGCGTGGGCTGCCACGAGCGGCAGAACACCACCAGCCTGCCGGGGATGCAGCCGAAGGCCTTCCGGCGTCCGCCCTCCGACATCGCGCCCTGGCACGGCCCCCAGCGGGGCTTCTCCTTCGAGCGCGAGGTGCAGCCCGTGCTCGACGCGTACTGTGTGGACTGCCACGGGCCGGACACAGGCCCCTTCGACCTTACGGCCAAACCGGCGGAGCGGGTGCCCTCGGCGTTCCAGATGCACTTCTCGCCGTCCTACATGGAGCTGCGCCGCTGGGTGCACACGCCCACCCTGGAGAGCGACGCGCACCTCCTTCCCGCGCGGGCCTTCCACGCGGACACCAGCCGCCTCGTCCAGATTCTCCGCGACGGGCATTACGGCGTGAACCTCTCCCCCGAGGCATGGGACCGCATTGTCACCTGGATAGACCTCAACGCCCCCTTCCATGGCACATGGAAGGAGGTGGTCGCCGCCAACCCGGAGAAGCATGCATTGGCGCTTCAGGGCGCGGCACGGCGGCGGGAGCTGCACCTGCGGTATGCCGGGATGGACGAGGACCCCGAGGCGATTCATCCCGCACCGGTGCTGGAAAAGCAGGCGGCGGCTCCGGCGGAGACGAACGCTGAACTCGTCATGGGCGGCCCCGCGACCCCGCCGGTCGTGCCCGCCGCAAGCCCGGCCGTGGAGCGCGTGGACCTGGGCGACGGCGTGGCGCTGGAGCTGGTGCGCGTGGCGGCGGGCGAGTGTGTCCTGGGCACGGACCACGGGCTGCCCAACGAGGCGCCGGCGCGCCCGGTTCGCTTCGACCGGAGCTTCCTCATGGGACGCTGCGAAATCACCAACGCGCAGTTCCGGCGCTTTGACCCCGTGCACGACAGCGGCCTGGAGACCGGCGAGGCCTACCAGTTCGGCGACGACGAGCGCGGGTTCACCCTCAACCGCCGGGAGCAGCCCGCGGTGCGCGTGTCCTGGGAACAGGCCGCCGCCTTCTGCGAATGGCTCTCGGCGCGGACGGGCCGCCGCTTCGCCCTGCCCACGGAGGAGCAGTGGGAGTACGCCTGCCGCGCGGGCACGGCCACCCCGCTCTGGTACGGCACC
>JAKPUV010000019.1 GCA_029554925.1 Candidatus Hydrogenedentota bacterium
CCGAGGGCACCCTCCCGGCGGGCGAAACCCGCCTCACCCTCCCCAACCTGGTCCTCCCCGCCGCCGACGGCCGCCTCGAAACCTACCACGAGACCGGCAACGCGCGCCGCGGTGCCCTGCGCGTCTGGGTCGAGCGCGTCGGATAGGCGGGACACCGGCACCCAACGCAGACGCGCCTTCCAGGCGCGTTCTTGCGTCATGGTGCGCGCCCAAAGAAAGCGGCTGGAAGGCGCTTCTACGTTGGCGTGCGGCGCCGGGCCGTTGCGCGGTCTACCTGAAATCCGCCCACTGGGGGTCGTTCTCGAAGATCCATTCGTAGTATTCGCGCTGGGTGAGGAGGGCGGCGGCCTCGGCGTCGCAGACCATGGTGCAGTTGGCGTGGAGCTGGAGGGCGGTGGCGGAGATCATGGAGGTGACGGGGCCCTCCACGGCCTTGGCGAAGACTTCGGCCTTGGAGTCGCCGGTGACCAGGCCGAGGATGCGGTCGGCCTCGAGGATGGTGCCGACGCCCATGGTGACGGCGAGGCGGGGCATGTCCTCGGGCCGGGGGAAGAGCGGGGCGTTCTGCGCGACGGTCTGGGGGGTGAGGGCCTTCACGCGGGTGCGCGAGAACATGGCGGACAGGGGCTCGTTGAACCCGATGTGGCCGGACTTGCCGATGCCGAGAATCTGGAGGTCTATGCCGCCGTGGTCCTTGATGCGCGCGTCGTAGGCCGCGCCGGCGGCCTCGGGGTCCGCGGCCATGCCGTCGGGCAGGTGCGTGTTGCGCCCGTCAATGTTCACATGGCCGAAGAGGTGGTGGTTCATGTAGTAGCGGTACGAGCCGGGGTTGTCCGGCGGCAGGCCCACATACTCGTCGAGGTTGAACGTGACGGCGAGGGAGAAGTCCAGCCCCTCGTCGCGGTGCATGCGGACGAGGCGGGCGTAGAGCCCCTCCATGGTGCGGCCCGTGGCCAGCCCCAGCACCGTGTTCGGCTTGCGCGCCAGCTGGCGCGCCACCACCTGCGCCGCCAGCTCGGTGGCGGCCTCCTTCGTCTCGCGGATGATCACCTGCATG
>JAKPUV010000023.1 GCA_029554925.1 Candidatus Hydrogenedentota bacterium
TCCGAGTGCTGCTCCGGCCAGACCTTCGTCAACTACTGGCTCCACTGCGCCCACCTCGTCGTCGAGGGGCGCAAGATGTCCAAGTCCCTGGGCAACTTCTTCACCCTGCGCGACCTGCTGGAAAAGGGCCACGATCCCCAGGCCATCCGCTGGGTCCTTATCGCCACGCACTACCGCCAGCCCAACAACTTCTCCTTCGACGCCCTCGACGGCGCGAAGCAGGCGCTCAACCGTCTGCGCGACTTCCGCCTGCGCCTCGGCGAGGCGAAGGGCCCCGGCGACGCCCTCCAGGCCGAATGCGACGCCTGCCGCGCCGCCTTCGAGGAGGCCATGGACGACGACTTGAACATCTCCGGCGCCCTCGGCGCGGTGTTCAATTTCGTCCGCGACGTCAACAAGGCGCTCGACGAGGGCCGCGCCGGCGCCGACGGCGCGCATAACGCCCTCGCCCTCCTCGACCGGCTGAACGCCGTTACCAACCTCTTCGCCCCCTTCGGCGAGGAGAGCGCCCCCGCCGACATCCTGGAGAAGGTCATGGCCCGCCAGCAGGCGCGCCGCCAGAAGGACTTCGCCCTCTCCGACCGCCTCCGCGACGAGGTACTTGCCGCCGGATGGGTCATCGAGGACACGCCGTCCGGGCCCAGGGTAAAGCGGGGATAGAGTTTGGGGAGGTATCTCCGGAGTTCGTCCCCTGACCGGAAAAAGGAGCCGTGTCATGCACTCATTCACTCGCCGCAGCGTTGCCGTGGTTTCCATGTCGGCGGCATTCATCGCCGCGTTCCTGGCCGGGGGGGCGCTGTTCCGGTCGGCGTGCGCGGCGCAGGAGGGCGGCAACCGGGACCAGGCGGTGCGGGCGCACCGTGCGGCGCTGCTGTCCGACTCCCAGCGGCCGGCCTATCACTTCACCGCGCCGGAGGGGAACTGCATGCCCTTCGACCCGAACGGGGCCATCCAGTGGAAAGGGCGCTACCACCTCTGCTACATCTTCCAGGACGAGCGCGGCCACTGCTGGGGCCACGCGTCGAGCGCGGACCTGGTCCACTGGCGTTTCCACCCGCCCGCGCTGTTCCCCGCGCCGGGGGATGTGGACCGGGGCATCTTCAGCGGCAACTGCTTCGTGAACCTGAAGGGCGAGCCGACGATGCTCTACCACGGCGTGGACGCCGGGAACTGCATCGCCACGAGCACGGACGA
>JAKPUV010000026.1 GCA_029554925.1 Candidatus Hydrogenedentota bacterium
GTGGTCTCGCGCTGGTTGGTGATGCCCAGCGCGGCCACCCTGCCGGGGGCCACGCCCGCGCGGCCCAGGGCCTCCGCGGCCACGCTCACCTGGGAGGCCCAGAGGTCCTCGGGGCGGTGCTCCACCCAGCCGGGCCGGGGGAAGAGCTGCTCAAACTCGCGCTGCGCCGTCGTCACCGGCGCTCCGGAGGCGTCGAAAAGGATCGCCCGGGAACTCGTGGTCCCCTGGTCCAGCGCGAGGACGTACTCTGTCATGCGCGTCTCCTTCCCGCGGCACGCCCGCGGTTCACTCGGCCTCCGTAGCGCAGGCGTCCCGCCTGCCCGGTCTTCCTCTCCTGCCGTACCGCAGGCGTCCCGCCTGCCTCGTCTTCCCGCCCAACCACCGGGCTGGCACAAGACCCCAAGACAAGGCCGCCGGGACGGCGGCGGAACGAAACAGCAGCAGCCCGCGGTTCACTCGGCCTCCAGCAACAGGTAGTCCAGCCCGAACATGTGGCGTTTTTCCGCCTTTTCGTTCGCCCCCACGATCTCCACCCTCAGCTCGTTGCGGCCCGCCTTCAGCGGCTCCCTGCCCAGCAGGAAGGGCTTCGGCTTGGATACGGCCCCGGCGTGAAAGAGGTCCATGGGGTGGCCCAGGGGCGTCCCGTTGAGATGGTACTGGACGATGCCGAAGTCCGGCGCCTTTGTTACGCGGGCCTGAATCTTGTACTTGCCGGCCCTTTCCACCTCGAAGGCGATGGTCAGGGTGTCGCCGGGCTTCCCGTCGCGCCACCAGAGCTGCTGGCCCCTGCTCCAGTCGCCGTCCTGGCGCTCCGTAACGCCGCCGGTCACGGAGGCGATCTCGAGGGTCTCGCCCTCAATGGCCCCCTCGACGCCCGGGATGCCGGGCAGCGTCGGCACGACCAGCAGGGACGGATCCACCGGCGGGGTGTTGTCGGAGGACGTGGCCGGGGCGTACCAATAGGGCGTCACGGCCTGCGTCACCCTCGTGTCCGCCGAGTGCCACATCTCCATGTCGAACCGGAAGGACTTGGTCCACGGAATGTCGTCCATGACGTGGAAGCGGCTGACACAGGAGTGGCCGTAGTTTCGGGGACCGTCGCAGCGGGGCTGGTTGTGGTAGGCATGGGTGAACACCTCCGGGCTGCACCACGCATAGCTGAAGTAATCCTCCGTGCCCGTGCCGAAGTGGCCAGGGAAGGTTTCGCCGTCCA
>JAKPUV010000029.1 GCA_029554925.1 Candidatus Hydrogenedentota bacterium
CAACATCAACCCGAACACGGCCATGCAGGTCTACAACCCCGTGGACGCCAACTTCCGCGACATCTACACCGTGGAGAAGACGGGCACGAAGCAGGGCTGGACCAACATGCCGCCGGACGAGGACTGGTTCACGGGCTACCCGCAGGAGATCGAGGCCTTCTACCGCGCCCTCACGGAGGGCACCCCCGTCGAGAGCGACAGCCTCCTCGGCGCGGACACCGTCTCCACCATCTACAGCGCCTACGTCTCCGCCGAACGCGGCGGCGCCGAAACCCCCGTCACCTCGTTCAGGGAGTAACCCCATGACCAACGAACAGTGGGAACAACTGCTGGCCGTGCTGGACGGGCACCGGGTGGACCCCGCCCCCGTCGGCTTCATCATTGACAGCCCCTGGCTCCCCGGATGGGCCGGCACGAGCATCCTCGACTATTACGCCGACGGCGAGCGCTGGCTGGAGGCCAACCTCCGCGCCGTCACCCGCTGGCCCGACATTCTGTTCCTGCCGGGCTTCTGGTCGGAGTACGGCATGTGCACCGAGCCCTCCGCCTTCGGCGCGCGCTGCATGTGGCACGAGAATGAGTTCCCCTTCGCCGACAAGATCGCCGACTCCCTCGACGCCGCCCTGGCCGCGCCGGTCCCCGTGCCCGGCCGCGACGGCATGACCCCCTTCGTGCTGAAGCGGCTGGCCCACACCGAGGCGCGCATCCGCGCGGCCGGCCACGCCGTCCGCTTCGCCGTCGCGCGCGGGCCCCTCAACATCGCCGGGTTCCTCCTCGGCAACACCGAGTTCCTCCTGGGCATGAAAATCGAGCCCGACAAGACCCACGCCCTGCTCGACCGCGTCACGGACTTCCTTTGCGGCTGGGTGCAGGCGCAGAAGGTCGCCTTCCCGGACATCGGCGGCGTCCTCGTCCTCGACGACCTCGTCGGCTTCTGCGGCCCCGAAGACTGCGTGGAGTTCGCCAACCCCTATCTGACCCGGCTCTTCGCCGCCCTCGACGTGCCCGTCCGCTTCTTCCACAACGACGCGCACGGCCTCGTCTGCGCGCCCCACCTGGAGGCCGTCGGCGTCAACCTCTTCAACTTCAGCCACGAGCACCCCATCGCGGAAATGCGCCGCCTCGCCGGCGACCGCGTCACCCTCCTCGGCAACATCCCCCCGCGCGACATCCTCGCCCAGGGCACCCCGGAGGAAGTCGCCGCCGCCGTAACCGCCCTCCGCGCCGACACCAAAGACATGAACCGGGTCATCCTCTCCTGCGGCGGCGGCATGCCCCCAGGTGTTTCTTCGGAGAACATTGACGCCTTTCTGGAGGCGGCGTCCGCTATGCCATAATGACCCGCCCCCTCCGGGGGCGTTGGTGTGGAACCTCAACGAACAGGGAGACACAGGGATGGGCGACTGCAACACGGACCTGGGGCGGATACCGACCCTTCATGTGGTGGGGGACTCGATCCCGCGGGCGTATTACCGGGCGAT
>JAKPUV010000033.1 GCA_029554925.1 Candidatus Hydrogenedentota bacterium
AAGGAGCGGGCGGAGAATGTGATGATCGTGGACCTCCTGCGCAACGACATGGGCCGCGTGAGCGTGGGCGGGTCGGTGCGCGTGGAGCGGCTCTTCGAGGCGGAGCGGTATCCCACGCTGTGGCAGATGACGTCCACCGTCGTCTCCGAGTCGCGGGCCCCGCTGGGGGAGCTCTTCGCCGCCCTGTTTCCCTCCGGGTCGGTGACCGGCGCCCCGAAGGTGAGGGCCATGCAGATCATCCGGGAGCTGGAGGACGCCCCGCGCGGCGTCTATTGCGGGGCCGTGGGCCGCGCCGGCCCCGGACGCCGGGCGCGGTTCAATGTGGCCATCCGCACCGTCACGCTCGACTGCCGCACGGGGGCGGCCACGTATTCCGTGGGCAGCGGCGTCACCTGGGACTCGCGCGCGGGGGCGGAGCATGCCGAATGCCTGCTGAAGGCGGAGCTGCTTTTCCGCCGCGAGACGCCCTTCTGTCTATTGGAAACCGTGCTGTGGGACGGCGCGGGCTTTTTCCTGCTGGAGGGGCACCTTGACCGGATGGCGGCCAGCGCGGCGTATTTTGGCTTTCCCCTGGACCGCGCCGGGGCGGAGCGCGCCCTGAGAACCGCCGTGGCCGGGCGGGACGGCGCGCCCACCCGGATCCGGCTGACCCTGGACGCGGCGGGCCGCCTCGCGGCGGGGTGCGACGCCGTGGCCCCCTGGCCGCGGCCCGTGCGGCTGGCCCTCTCGCCCGAACCGGTGGATGACGGGGACGCGTTTCTCTATCACAAAACCACGCGGCGGGGCGTGTACGAGCGGGCGCGCGCCGCGTGCCCGGCGGCGGATGACGTGGTGCTCTGGAACGCGCGCGGGGAAATCACGGAGACGTGCGTGGCGAACATCGCGCTCCGGGACGGGGAAGGATGGGTCACGCCGCCCCTTTCCTGCGGGCTGCTTCCGGGCGTCTTTCGCCGCCACCTGCTGGAGACGGGACGCCTGCGCGAGGGGGTGCTGCCGAAGGGGGAACTGGCGGCGTTCACGGAGGTTGCGGTGTTCAACTCCGTGCGGGGATGGGCAGCCGCGGAGTGGGATGCCTGAAGCGGATTACGGGCTTGCATTCCGGGTGTTTGGGAGGTATACACTGCGGGGAAAGGCGGCCGGGCGCGGGCTTCGGGCCGCCGGTCACCCCTGAGTGTGGTCCCGAGAAACCGGAGCGGCAAACAGGAAAGGAGATTGACCCATGGCGAAAAGCATCATGGTCACGGTGCAGGACAAGCAGCGGCTTGAGGACTGCCTGGCCGTCCTGCAGGAATTCCCCGACAAGCTTGAACTCCCCCACATCCAGTATCTGGACCAGGAGGTGCAGCGCGCCAAAGTGGTGCTGGACCCCCTTTCGCTGCCTGCGGACGTCATCACCATGCGCTCGCGCGTGAAACTGGTGAATGTTGACACCGGCGCGCAGATGGACTGCGTGCTCGTGTATCCGGCGGAGCGGGCCCCGGAGGAGGGGCGCATTTCGGTGCTGGCGCCGCTGGGCGCGGCCATGCTGGGCTACCGCGTGGGGGACGTTTTCGAGGCGGAGCTGCCGAAGGGGCCGGCGAAGTTCCGGGTGGAGGCCGTTCTGTACCAGCCGGAATCGGCGGGGGACTACCACCTATGAGGGCGCCGCGCGTCCCCGCCGCCCGGCGGAGCCGTGCGCGGGCTTCGGGAGACTTGTGAAATGGCCGCGGGGGACCACATCAAGGTGCGGCGCGCCGGGGGGCTGTACAGCCACCACGGGATAGACATGGGCGACGGCACGGTGATCCACTTCTCCGGCGAGCCGACGAACCTGCGCAACGCCCAGGTGTGCCGCGTGGGAATGGCGGATTTCCTGCAGGGCGGGGAACTGCGGGTGGTTGCCCACGGTGACGGCGGGCGCTCGCCCGAGGAGGTCCTGCGCGCGGCGGAGGAGCTGGTCGGCTCGCGCGACTACAGCGTCGTGTTCAACAACTGCGAGCACTTCGCCACCTACTGCAAGACGGGGATCCGGAAGAGCCGCCAGGTGCGCAAGGCGGCCAAAGCCGCGGCAACGGTCCTTGTGGTGGGCG
>JAKPUV010000038.1 GCA_029554925.1 Candidatus Hydrogenedentota bacterium
CGCCCTCAAACACCGGGACCAGCGCCGGAAGGACGCCGGGGCCTCGCCCTACATCAACCACCCGATCGAGGTGGCGGAGCTGCTCGCCCGCGTCGGCGGCGTGAATGACCCGGCGGTCCTCATCGCCGCGCTGCTGCACGACACGGTGGAGGACACGGAAACCACCTTCGACGAGGTGGAGGCGCTGTTCGGCGCGGAGGTGCGGGGCATGGTCGCCGAGGTGACGGACGACAACGACCTGCCCAAGGCGGAGCGGAAGCGCCTCCAGATCGTCCACGCGCCGCACCTGTCCCCCGGCGCGCGCCAGATCAAGCTGGCGGACAAGATATCGAACGTGAAGGCCCTGGTCCACACTCCGCCCGCCAAGTGGTCCACCGCGCGGCGGCGCGAGTACATTGCCTGGTGCGGCGAGGTGGTCGCGGGCCTGCGCGGGTGCGGCCCCGCCCTGGAGGCGCTGTTCGACGCGGTCCACGCCGAGGCGGAACGCGTGCTTGGCCCCGGCGGGGAGTAGGCCGCCCGGGTCACCCCCCCGCGCCGAGGGCGCGGAGGATTTCCTTTTCATACACGCGGACGAGGAGCGCGTTGCCTGCCGGGTTGAGGTGGCAATGGTCGTTGAAGAGGGTCTCGCCGGGGACGCCGTGGGGCTCGGCGGCGATGACGGCGGCCTCCACGTCGGCCAGGGGCACGCCGTGCTCCGCGGCCAGCTCCCGGAGGATGCCGTTTTCCAGGTCGCTCGACTGGTGGCGGGGCGAGGCCTCGCGCAGGATCGCGCGGCCCTTCCCCGCCGCCGCCGTGAAATCGCCCGCCGCCAGCAGGGGCAGCACCTCCGCCTCGTAGCGCCGCCCGTCGGGGCCGGGCAGGCTGGGCTTCACCAGGTTCGACGGCACGGTGCCGATCACCGCCGGCACCCCGTGGTCGCGGCAGAGCCGGAGGATCGCGGCGAGGTTTTCGCGGTAGCCCTGCATGCGCCCGGCGACCTCCTCCGGCGTGAAGCGGTAGTCCCAGGTCTTCGACGCGTCGGGCAGCGACACGGCGAGGTCGCGCTGGGCGCGGGCCTCCTCCAGCGCGGCGATGGCGCGCCGCGCGCGGAAGTCGCGCAGCAGGCGGTAGAGGGCGCTGCGGCTGAGGGCGCGCTGGGCCGCGCTGACCTCCACGCCGGACAGCCGGAGCTGCTGCAGCTCCTCGAACTCGTTGTGGCCGGAGTAGACCATGACGAGGTCGGGCGTGTAGTTGATGATCTCGCCCGCGACAAGGACGAGGCGGTGGCTGCCGTAGGAGAGGCCGCCGCAGTTGATGATCTCGGCGCGGTCGTAGCGGTCCGCGAGCGCCTTTTGGAGCCGCTCCGCGAGCAGGGGGAACTCGTAGTCGAGGTAGTTCACCGACGACCCGCCCAGGGCGAATATGCGCAGGGTGCGCGGCGGCTTGCTCCGCGCGAAGCGCTGCTTCTGGAACGACACCGTCTTCTCGGGGTTGGTCATCATCATGGACGGGTCGGCGGGGTCGGGCACGAACAGACGGCTGGACGGGTCAAAGCCCTGGCCCAGGTCCACCATCAGCGGCGGCACCCAGACTTCGCGGATCCGCGCGGCGCCCTCGAGGACGCCGAAGAGCAGCGCCACGGGCAACACCACGGCCAGCACAGGCACGAGAACGCGCCGTTTCGGGGGGGTGGCGGCGGGCGGGGTTTCGGGCGCCGTCATGTGCCGCCCTCGCGGGGGGCGGCGGGGGCGATCAGGCGCTCAATGTCGGGCGCGATCCCCTCGGCGTAGAGGGCGTGGCCCTTCGGGGTGAGGTGGCCGTCCAGCTCATAGAACAGGTCGGGCTCCGTCTCCCGCGCCGTGAAGGCCGGGCTGGCGGTGCAAAACGGCAGCCCCGCCTTTTCGGCGGCGCGGCGGATGCCCTCGTCGGCGTTGTCCGCGGTCATCCACTGGGGATCCGGGACGTATCCGACCTTCGCCACGCCCTCAAACGCGGGCTTGTTGACGTAGGGGCCGTCGGGCACGGAGAGGACCGCCGTCATGGCGCCGTACTCCTCCGCCGCGCGGCGGATGCGGCCGAGGTATCCCGCCAGGTTGTCCACCCGCGTCTTGATCCACGGGTCCTCCAGGTTCATCGGCAGGCTGTAGATGCGCGGGTTCTTCAGGGCGAGGTCCACCATGTAGGGGTTGAACGTGCCCGCGAAGAACGCCTCCCTCACCCGCGGGTCCATGGCGTCGAAGCGCGCGCGCTCCTCGGGCGTCATCTTCGCGTGGAAGTCGCGGGCCGTGTTCTCCTGCCAGCGCCGGTTGTCCTCCGCCGTGCTCTTCTGCGGAGGCATTTCCTGTTTCCGCGTGTCGCCCATCCGCTCGACGCGCAGGTCGCGGATCATCCGCATGGTGTTGGGGAACAGCGCCCGCGCGAGAACCGCCGCGCGGCTCCGCGGCGTGGCGGCGGGGGCACCCTCGTCGTCCCCCGAGGCGTTCAGATCGTTGCCCTGGGTCACGCAGACCAGCACCAGGTCCGGCCGGATCAGGGGAATGGCCTTCTCCGCAAGTTCGGCGTAGAAGGGCGGCCCGGAGCCGGGTTTGCCCAGGTTCACCGTCTCCACACGCCAGCCCTTGGCGCGCAGGGCGTCCTCCAGCCGGCGCAGCCAGGTCTCCTCCGCCGCCACGCCCCAGCCGTAGGTGTACGAGTCGCCGAAGGCGGCAATGCGGAAGGTCTTCGGGTCCGACGACAGTTCCCGCTCGCGCAGGCCCAGCGAGTTGATGCGGGCCGTGTAGGTGAACTCCAGAAAGCCGAAGGTCTGCTCCGCCTTCGGCGGGAAGATCAGCTCCATCGTGCCGCGCAGCACCGGGCGCATCACCAGGCGGCCCAGCAGCCGGTCCCCGGCGAGGCACGCGCCGAACACCAGCGCCACCGACCCGAACACCAGCAGCAGGTTCTTTTTCCATTCGCTCTTCAAGGCCATGGGTGCTCCCGGCGGAAGCCGCGCCCCCCGCGCGCGGACCGCCGCTGAGCCGCCATTATGGCAAATGCCCCCCCCGAAGGCAATCCGGGCGCTCCGCGCGCGTTCCCGTTGTCCATGCCGTCCATCTTGTCCATCCCGTCCATTTCCCCCGCTTGTCTTGCGGGGGCGCGCGCGGCCATAATCGCGGGAGCGGCGCGCGGCAATCTGGAGGATCGCGGGATGGCGGACCGGAAACTGGGCATGCTGGAGCATGGGGCGGGATGGAGGACGGGGGCGCTGTGCGCCGTCCTGGGGATGCTGTGCGCCGGGGACGCCCGGGCGCAGGACGATGCCGCGCGGCGCGCGGAGGCGCTGGCGGCCATTGACCGGGGCGCGGCGGCGGGGCCCTTCCAGCCCGCGTGGGACTCCC
>JAKPUV010000060.1 GCA_029554925.1 Candidatus Hydrogenedentota bacterium
CGCAGGCCGAAGAGCACGAGGCCCGTGTCGCGGTCATGCAGCCCGCCCGCGAACCCGAAGGGAGCCTTCAGGCCCTCGTAGCCCGGCGCAACGTCCTCATCCAGAATCACGCCCCAGGCATCGTATTCAACTGTCCGGACCACGTCCCCCGCCGCCGTATACACCGCCCGCAGGGAACCCACCTGATCCTGCGCGATGTAGTATACGTCCTCGCCCTGCATCCTCGCCACCGGCATCCGCCCGCCCGCATACTCGAACCGGGCCACCACCGCATCCGAACCGTCCAGCACGGCCAGCAACTGCTGGTTCACCCCGCCCCAGAGATACTTCTCCACCACCCCGTCCACGGACTTGGCCACCCGCCAGAAACGTCACACGTGCGAAGGACCCCACGCCGGGGGCCTTCGATCCTCATTTTCAGGCATCATCTCCTCCCCCCCCTGACTCTTTGGATGTTGACTCCGGCGGCGACCCCAACACCGCCTCCACCGCCTCACGGAAAGAGGTGCCCAATGCCCGGGGTTCCGCGTCATCGTCCCCGGTGCGGTACACTTTTCGGTCCCGCGCGCCCGCCCGCAGCAGGAGATGGACCACCCCGCCGGACGCCGGGTGGACATCCCCGATCATCACGAAATCACCGGCCGTGAGCGCCAACGGGAACAGCTCATCCACCCCCATCAGCTCCGCCACCCCCGCCGGGGCCGCCCCCAACGACACCCCGTCCGTCTGCGACAAGAGATCCAGATAGTCCTCCGGCGGCGTGATTCCCAGTTCCTTGAACTTCTCCCGGCAGTACTTCTTGGACTGCGGCAGGGCAAACGAGGACATGCCGTAGGTTTCCCGCCACTCGGCCATCCATCCCGTGAGCGGCCTGAACGGCTCCAACGAATAGTCGGGTTCCACCGGCTCCGGTTCCACATACGGAACCATGGGGTCAAAGTGGATCGTCACCTTGTCAATCACCGGGGCATACCGCCGCATCGCCCGCTTAGGCGGAAATGCGGAGTAATTCAAGAAGAACAAGTCCCCCCGTGAGAGGGTGAACACCATCTTGTACTTCTGGTCCGGCAGTTCCCGAAAATGGTACGCAATGGTCGCAAACTTTTTCACAATGCCCCGGTCGGGAAAACGCACAGCCTCCACCCGGCGGGTCTTGAAGAGGTTTATCTCCCGCGAAACCCTCGGACATCGGGAGGCGAGATAGACACGAAGCATCTGCTGCCGCAGAATGTCGGCGACCTCGGGAGTCACCGCTTGCATCAGGTGACTTAGAAGACGCCTCTCAAGGGGAGTGAAATCTCCGAACGTTAACTTCCGGAACAATTTCAACCTCTGGAAGAGCAGCCATTCTCTCATTGGTTCTCACCTTATTTTCGAAGCCACTATTGGGGAGGCAATTCCTGTTCCCGCGCCTAAGAGGAATCCAATAGTTGCTCCTGTGATTCCATCCGGAAGCCTATTCCATAGACTTGTCAGCTCGTCATTTCGAGTGTATGCGTCTCTAAACCCCTTTTTCAAGAACCGAAATCTCGACGGATCATTCAGCGCATGGTCAATACCCCACATGAGTTTCTGGTTGGCCGGAGAATTCACAACGAACTCCCTGACAGAGTTCGGAACCCATGAAGGCTTCCCATAACGCTTTGGGATAAAATGCGAGGACTCTATCCATTCCTTTCCCCGCGGAAAGGCGGGATTTGACCGCCATGTGCCTTTTACAAGTCCCTGCTGCGCGGCGCGCTTGGTCCCTATTCTGGTCCCAATTTTTGCCCCCGCAGCGGCACCAGCACCCCCTTCCAGCGCCATTCCGTATAACGTTCCGGCAACCTCCCCGGCCAAATAGGCCCCCGAACTGTCATCCACATAGTCACTGAGCCCGCCAGCATCCCTGACGAGCCCCGTAATGCCAAACGTCATGGCGTCGCCGAAGCCTGCGCTCATATTGGCTGCGGTGTTTATGGCGCGGTCATACCACGCCAACAGCCCGCTCGGGTCCACGGCGTTGACCGGGTCATTCCCGCAGTAGGCGTAGAGGTCGGTGTCACCGCCGGCGAGGCCGATGGGGTCTCTGGAGGTCCAGCGGCCGGTCTCGGGGTCGTAATTGCGCAGGCCGAAGAGCACGAGGCCCGTGTCGCGGTCATGCAGCCCGCCCGCGAACCCGAAGGGAGCCTTCAGGCCCTCGTAGCCCGGCGCAACGTCCTCATCCAGAATCACGCCCCAGGCGTCGTATTCAACTGTCCGGACCACGTCCCCCGCCGCCGTATACACCGCCCGCAGGGAACGCACCTGATCCTGCGCGAGGTAGTATACTCCCCCGCCCTGCACCCTCGCCACCGGCATCCGGCCCGCATACTCGAACCGGGCGGCCACAGCGCACGTATTGTTGCGGGGCGGAGCTTACCAGAGGCCACTTCTCCAAATTCAGGCGGGAAGCTCATCCTCATTCCCACAGCCTCTTCAGCCCGCAATACCGGAATGCTGTATAATCCCCCGCGGGACCCCGCACAACACCGGGGTTTCGGAAGGGTTGACACGCCCCATGGTGAGCCTGAACCAGAGCGCCCCCGGCACCAAGCCCGACGCCGCGCGCGCGGCCAAACTGGCCGCCCTGCTCCGCCTGCTCGACGACGCCTCGCCCGTGGTGCGCGGCGCCGTGACGCGGGAGCTCCGCGCCCTGGGGGACGGCCTGCCGGAGGCGCTGACGCAGCTGCCCGCGCCCCCCTCCCCCGGCGACTGGCACCTCCTCCGCGAGCTCGCGGGCGACACGGCGCGCGAGCTTCTCCCCGGGCAGTGGGAAAGCTGGCGCGACGCCCCCGACGACGCGGCGCGCCTGGAGGCCGCCCTGGCGGCCCTCACCCGGTTCCTCGGATGGCCCCGGACGCGGCCGCCGCTCGGCGAGCGCCTCGACGCCCTGGCCGCCGACTTCGTCCAGTCGGGGAGGGGGCAGACCCCCTCGTCCCTGGCCGCGTGGCTCGCCGACGAGCGGGGCTGGCGCCCCGTGCCCGGCGACCGCTCCGAAACCGTCCACGCCGATGCGGACCGCGTCCTTGACTCCGGCGAGGGGGCGCCCGCCCTGCTCGCCGCCCTCTTCCACCTCGCCGCGGCGCGTCTCGGCGCGCGCGTGGTCTGGTGCCGGTGGACGGGCCACGCCGCCATGACCCGGTTTGACGAGGCCGGCGACGAGCGGATCGTGGACTGGAAGACCGCCGCGCGCGCCCTGGACTTCCCCGAGTTCCTGCGGATGCAGGGGCCCTCGGCCGACGCCGCCGAGCGCGTGCTCGCCTCAGCCCTTTCCACCGAGGAGATCCTGCACCTGGTGCTCGTGGCCACCGCGCAGTCCCTCAGCCACAGCCAGGACTACGAGGCCGCCCTCGCCGTGATCTCCCTCGCCCAGAACCTCAAGACGGACACCCCCGCCGCCGACGCCCCCCGCGTCTGAGCCCCGCGCACTGCGGAGGCACGGACAAACACGGACCCACCCACGGACCCGCACGGACAAGAGCCCCCCAGCCTGTCCACCTCGTCCACCTTGTCCACTCCGTCCACCCTGCCCGGCGGCCGCGCGGCATCTTCGCCAGAACGCCTTGCTTTCCCGGGCGGACATGGTAAAATTCAGGTGGCCTTGCGCGCCGCATGACCGGCCTTGGGAGCCGGAGTGAGGCAAATGGGCGAAACGGAGCGAAGACGCCCGATTGTGGCGCGGCGCGGCGGGCGGTGACCCGGTCCGGGCGTTGACCCACGGGCAAAGCCGGGGCGGCGACCCCGATCACGGGTGGAATGGACAGGCGGCGGTGTTCCGGAGCGCGCCGACGTTCCCGCAGGGAACACGAAAAGGGCCGGTGAGCCCGAAAAGAGGGCGCAGGTCTCGCGGAATCCGCCCGCCGGTGGCATTGCGCGGAAGTGGCGTGGCGAAAAGGCCCGACAGTCGAACAAGGGCCGTCCCCGGCCCAAGTGCCGACGCCCAGGAGAGGGCGACCGCCTTTCACGACGCCGCTTCCGCGCTCTTTTGCTGCGCGGTCAGCGGACCGGCAGCCCAAACCCGAAATACGCGTTCGCGTTGTTGTAGCAGACGTCCCGGACCAGCTCGCCGTAGGTCTTGTAGCCCATGGGCAGCAGGCCGTTGGCGATGTCCGAGCCGATCATGTTGCAGAGGATGCGCCGGAAGTACTCGTGGCGCGTGTAGCTCAGGAAGCTCCGGCTGTCCGTGAGCATCCCCACAAAGCGGCTCAGCAGCCCCGTCTGCGACAGCATCTCCATCTGGCGGATCATGCCGTCCATCTGGTCGTTGAACCACCACCCGCTGCCGAACTGCATCTTGCCGGGCGCCGACCCGTCCTGGAAATTGCCCGTCATGGTGGCCAGCACCATGTTGGCCGCCGGGTTGATGGTGTAGAGGACCGTCGGCGCGAGCTGGCCGGTGCGCTCCAGGCTGTCCAGATACTTTGCCAGGGGCCGCGCGAAGGGCGCGTCGCCCACGGAGTCATAGCCCGTGTCCGGGCCGAGGAGCCCGGCCATGCGCGAGTTCAGGTTGCGGATGGGGCCGATGTGCAGCTGCTGCGCCCAGCCCTTCGCGTGGTTCATGCGGCCCAGCTCCAGCAGCGTGGCCGACTTGTACTGGAGCGCCGCGTCCGCGTCCGGCGTGTTGCCGTCGCGGGCGGCCCGGTAGGCCGCCTCCACCGTCGCCGCGCTGAAGTCCGCCGCGTAGGGCGTCTCCAGCCCGTGGTCGGCGATGCGGCAGCCGCAGTCGTGGAAGAAGTCCTGGCGTTTGCGCAGGGCCTCCAGCAGGCGCTCCCAGGTGGGGCAGTCCATGCCCGCCGCCGCCTCCAACCGCGCCACCCAGGCGGTGAAGACCGCCGGATCGTCCACAGCCAGGGCCTTGTCGGGCCGCCAGGTGGGCAGCACCCGGATGTCGAAGTCCGGGTCCGCGGCGATCTTGCGGTGCGCCGCCAGGTCGTCCACCGGGTCGTCGGTGGTGCAGACCAGCGCCACCCGCATCTGGCGCATGATGCCGCGCGCGGAGAACGCCGGTTGCGCCAGCTTCTCGTTGCACTCCTCCCAGATGCCGGGGGCGGTGTCCGGGGTGAACAGGCGGTCGGCGATGCCGAAGGGGCGCTTGAGCTCCATGTGGGCCCAGTGGTAGGCGGGGTTGCGCACGCACTTGGGCACGGTCTCGGCCCACTTCATGTACTTCTCGTAGTCCGGCGAGTCGCCGGTGCAGTAGCGCTCGGGAACGCCGTTGGCGCGCATGAGCCGCCACTTGTAGTGGTCCCCCGCCAGCCAGACCTCCGCCAGGTTGGCGAAGCGGTGGTCCTCGGCGATCAGCCCGGCCGGCAGGTGGCAGTGGTAGTCAATGATGGGCAGTTCCCGCGCAAACTCGTGGTACAGCTGCCGCGCCGGCTCGTTCGTGAGCAGAAAATCGTCCTTGATGTACAGGCTCTTGGGCATGGCTCCGTCCTCCTTTTCCGGTTGGCCGCCGCAAGACGCGGCGCGGCCCCGCCACGGGGGCCTACGGCACAATTGCCGGAACCTTCCATTATAGGGATGAAAGGGAAAAAGGGCAAGGTCGGGAAGCAGCGCGGGGGGCAAGTCAGACCGGTCGGACTGGTCCGACGTGTCCGACAATCCGCCCGATGGTCCTACCCCTCCTCGACGACCTCGATGAACAGGTCGAGGAACTCCTGCGGCCTGCGGCCGGGGCGGTCCTTCTTGTTGAAGGCCTCGACCATGGTGTCGTAGTCGTCGTGGTGCATCCGGTCGTTGAGGTAGAGCTCGTGGAGCGGGCCGGTGTCGTAGACGCCGTCGCGGTGGCGGGGGCAGCCCACGTCCTTGTGGAGCGTGAATCCGCGGAAGTCCCCGTCGCGGGTCTCCTGGAGCTTGAAGGGGTAGAGGCGG
>JAKPUV010000068.1 GCA_029554925.1 Candidatus Hydrogenedentota bacterium
CCCACGCCGCTAACCTCCAGGAAGGCTTCGCGGGTGGTGGGCTTGCGCCGCGCCATGTCGCGCAGGGCCGCGTCGCTGAAGATGATGAAGGGGAACACATGCATCTCCTCCGCCTTCTCGCGGCGCAGGCGGCGCAGTTCCTCGAACAGCGCCGGGTCGTGGGGCTCGACGTCGGGCCGGACCTTCGGGGCCACGCTCTTCCGCGTCGCCGGTTTGGCGGCGGTCTTGCGGACGGGTTCGGGGGCGGAATCGGAGAGGAAGGGCGTCGCCTCGCCCCGGTGGAGTTCGGTGCCGGGGCCCGTGAGGCGCAGGATGTTGTACTCCCCCTCCTTGCGGAGGAAGCCCTGCGCGACCAGCTCCTCGATCCAGCCGCGCACGGTGCGCGGGTCGTGCCCCTTCAGCAGGCCGTGGGACGGCAGGCGGTGGTGGTCCTTGTTCAGGACGCGGGCCTCGCGGGACCCCGTCAGGATGAGGCAGGTGTAACTGGGCCCGGCCATCCCCTGCAGGTCACAGATGGCGGACGTGATGCTGCGCCCGATCTCCTGGGCGTCCTCCCGGCCGGCGATCTCGCCGAGGCACACGTCGCAGGCGCCGCAGTTGCCCTTTTTATGCGGCTCGCCGAAGTATTCCACCAGCGCCTTGTGGCGGCAGACCGTCTGCTCGCAGTACCGGGAGATGTCCTGGAGCTTCTTCAGCGCCGTCTCCCGGCCCTCGCCCTCGCCCTTCTCCACGATGCTGCGCCAGAGCTGGTAATCCGCCGGGGAATGGAGCAGCGTGCAGTCCGCCTCCAGCCCGTCGCGCCCGGCGCGGCCCGCCTCCTGCTGGTAGTGCTCCACCGACTTGGGCATGGCCGCGTGGATGACATAGCGTACGTTCGACTTGTCAATGCCCATGCCGAAGGCCACGGTGGCCACGATGACGTCCGCCGTCTCGTTGGCGAAGGCCTCCTGGTTCTTCCGGCGGTCCGCCTCCTCCATCCCGGCGTGGTAGGGGAGGGCGCGGTATCCCGCGGCGGCCAGCCGCGCGCACAGGGACTCCACGTCGGCGCGGCGGATGCAGTAGACCACGCCCGACTCGCCGGGGTGCGCGTCCATGAGCCCCCGGACCTGGGCGAACATGTCCGTCCGCCGCTGCACCCGGTAGCGCAGGTTGGGCCGGTCGAAGGAGCCGACCAGCACCTCCGGGGCGCGCAGCTCCAGCTCCTGGAGGATGTCGCGGCGCACGGTCTCGGTCGCCGTGGCCGTGAACGCGTGGACCGCCGCGTCCGGAAACACGGCGCGCAGGCTTTTCAGGGCGCGGTATTCCGGCCGGAAATCGTGGCCCCAGTGGCTGATGCAGTGCGCCTCGTCCACCACGAGGAACGAGACGCCGGCGTTCTTCAGGTACTCCGCGAACTCCGGCTGCACGATGCGCTCCGGGGAGACGTACAGCAGCTTCAGCTCCCGCCGCTGGATGGCCTGGTGCGTTTCCCGCCGCTCCTGGGCGTTCATGGTGCTGTCAATCTTCGCCGCGGCCACCCCGTTCGCGCGCAGCGCGTCCACCTGGTCCTTCATCAGCGACAGCAGGGGGGAGACGACCACGGCCATGCCCTCCACGGCCAGCGCGGGCGCCTGGAAGCACAGCGATTTGCCGCCCCCCGTCGGCAGGACGACCAGCGAGTCGCGCCGGTTCAGGGAGCAGGCCATGGCCTCGCGCTGCAGGGGCAGAAAGGTGTCGTAGCCCCAGTACTGTTTGAGAATGTTGTCAAGACGTTCCATGGCCGCAAAGTATACCAGCGCCGCGCGCGCCGCCGCGCCCCTTTTGCCCTTCCCCAATCACCGGACAAGGGGCTGCGGCTTCGGTTCTCACGACATCCTGCACAGGGATCAGGCCTGTCCACCCGCGTTGACTCCGCGCCGGGGCT
>JAKPUV010000073.1 GCA_029554925.1 Candidatus Hydrogenedentota bacterium
CGACTGCCGGCCGAAGAACTCCCGCTGGCCGTAGGCGGTGCCGATGTAGTCCTCCGTGCCCGTGCCCGCGATGGTCGGCCACTCCGTGTCGCCGTCCACATACATCTTCACCTCGCCCTCGCCGAACCAGCCGGAATAGGAGGGGTTGCCGACCACGCCGATGTGCGCGCCGAGGAAGCGCCCCCGGCCCGCCACCTTCGGCAGGATATCAAAGTCGCGGCCGAGCTGCGTGCGGTTTTCGCGCCGCCAGACGGTGTGGAAGTAGAGCGTGCCCTCCGGGTGCGCGTCGCCGAGGGTGCAGTTGATGTCGTAGAAGAGCTGCGGCAGGTCCTCGCCGGACTCGTTGGAGAAGGTGACCTTCGCCCCCGCGCGGAACGGCATGGGCAGCGCGCAGACGAACGAGCGGCCCTCGGGGCTGCTGAAGTAGTCGTTTTCCATGGGCTCCATGCGCCCGAGCATGGCGCAGAAGAAATCGCCCAGCGGCGCCTCCACCGCCGGCGTCGCCGCGCCGTCCCAGTACATGCGCAGCACATACGCGCGCAGGGCCTCCGGCGTGCGCGTCGCGAGGGTCATCCACATGCGCCGGAGCGTGCCGGGCCCGGCGGCCTCCAGCAGCGTCACGGTCTCCCCCGCCGCCACGGGCCGGAAGGCCGCGCCCTTGCCGCCGCGGTTGCCCATGGCGCCCGCGCCCTTCTTCATGCCGGGGTTTTCAAAGCTCGCCCAGAGGGAGGTCACGCCCTCCGGCGGCGGGGCGCACAGCGGCTCGTCCGCCGCGCCTGCAAAGGGGGAAAGCGTCGCGCACAGCGCCAAAAGGCAAACGGGGAACTTTTTCATGGGACAGGCTCCTTCCCCGGCGCGCGCGCCGGACGGTTTTCCCCCGCCGCCCCCCAACCCGTCCGTTCCCCCGAATGGTTGGTCCGGACTCCGGACTAGATCAGGTCGTCCGACGCCTTGAGGTGGCGCCCGATCTGGGCCACCAGTTCCGCGGGGAAGAAGGGTTTCTTCAGAAGCTCCGCCGCCCCGGCGCGGAAACACTGGGCGCGCGCCTCGGGGGTGTGGGCGGAGGAGATGCACAGCACCGGGATGTTCTTCGTCAGCGGGTTGGCCTTGATCTGCTCGCAC
>JAKPUV010000087.1 GCA_029554925.1 Candidatus Hydrogenedentota bacterium
GACCCCGGCGGCCATGTCCTGTATCTCGACGGGCATGTGGAGTTCGTGCCCTACCCCGGTCCGTTCCCCATGACCAAAGAGACGGTTGCCCTGCTGGAATCCCTCGACGCCATGGGGCCGCCGCCCATCGGCAAGACCCGGATAGCCCCGTAGGCGGATTTTTCCGAGCGAAACCGGTCCGGCCCTCTTCTTCGTATCGCCGGCGTCCCGCCGGCCTCGTCTTCGGTCCGCGTGAGCGCTGTTCGGGGAGAATGGACATGGATGCACAGGATGCACAGGATTTCCCGGCCTTATCCTGTCCATCCTGCCCATCCATGTAAATGTCTTTTCTTTCTTGGGAACCGTTTTCGCCGTCCACAAGCATTCGCCTGTTTTGCGCGGGGGCGGCGGCGCGGGTATACTTTGTCCTCTGGCACACACAGGGCAAGGAGTCTTTTCATGCAGGAGTCGTTTGAGGCGCTTCAGGGTTTCCTGATGATGGTGTCCTTTGTCCTGGGGGCGATGGTGGGCAGTTTCTGCAACGTCTGCATCAGCCGCTGGCCCTCGGGCGCCTCGGTGGTCAGCCCGCGGTCGCGCTGCCCCAAGTGCATGAACGGCATCGCGTGGTATGACAACATCCCTCTCCTGAGCTGGCTGGCCCTGGGGGCCAAGTGCCGCCACTGCGGCCTGCCCATCAGCTGGGTGTACCCCGTGGTGGAGGGCATCACCGCCTTTCTGTTCCTCGGGGTGTTCTGGAAATTCGGGGTGTCCGTCGCCACGCCGGTCTACATGGCCGTGTGCGCGGGCATGGTCATTGTGACCTTCCAGGACCTCGCGGACTGGACGATTCCGAACGAGATCACGCTTCCCGGCATCCCCATCGGCATCCTGCTGGGGCTGGGCGGCATGGTGCTGGGGCCGGACAGCGGCCTGCGGGTGACGGACGTGTTTGACGCGCTGGCCGGGGCGGCGCTGGGCGGGGGCATTCTCTTCGCCCTCGACCGGATCACGGTGCTGCTGCTGAAGAAGCCGGGGATGGGTTTTGGCGACGTTAAACTGCTGGCCATGCTGGGCGCCTTCCTCGGCTGGAAGGGTGCGCTGGGCATCCTCATGCTGGCGTCCATTCTCGGCAGCGTGGTGGGGCTGGCCATGCTCGGCTGGCTCCGCGCGCGGGGCAAGACCCCGGCCGCGCCCCCCGCGGACCCCGCATCCGACCCGCCCGAGGCGATCGCGGGCGGCGGCGGCGACGACGAGGAGATCACGCTGGAGGGGCATTACCTTCCCTTCGGCCCCTACCTTGCCGTCGGCGGGCTGCTCTATCTCTTTTTCGGTCCGGAACTCATCGCCCTCTACTTCAAC
>JAKPUV010000110.1 GCA_029554925.1 Candidatus Hydrogenedentota bacterium
GACAAGGACTACCAGTACAGCGTGGCGTGGGTGGACTGCCTCTCCGGCGAGGAGAGCCTCGGCCGCTCGGTGCTCATGCGCGGCAACCCCGCGCCCGCGGCGATGCTCCCCCCGGCGCGCTCCCTGAAACCCTTTGACATCCCCCGGCGGCCGACGCTCTCGGTGCCGGTGGACTTCCCGCAGTTTCTGCTGAACCCCTACAGCATCCGCGCCTTCAACGACGTTTTCTACTCCCTGCACAAGACGTCGAAGGGGCACCTGGTGGACTACGAGAAGTACTTCTTCCCCCTGGACCGCATCCTGCACTGGAACCGCATGTACGGGCACCGGGGCTTTGTGCAGTACCAGGCCACGTTCCCCCTGGAGCGCACCGACGGCCTCCGCCGCCTGCTGGAGCTGTGCAGCCGCGCGAAGCGCGCTTCGTTCCTCGCGGTGCTCAAGCGCTTCGGCGCGGAGGGCCGCGGGCTCCTCTCGCACCCCATGCCGGGCCACACGATCACCCTGGACATTCCGAACGCCCCCGGGCTGGAGGACTTCCTGCGGGAGCTGGACGCCGTGCTGCTCGACGCGGGCGGACGGCTCTACCTGGCCAAGGACGCCGTGGCCACGCCCGGTGCCATCGCGGCCATGTATCCCCGTCTGGACGCGTTCCGCGCCGTGTGCCGCAGGGCGGACCCGGACGGTCTGATGTCCTCCAATCTCTCCCGGCGGCTCGCGCTGACCGGCAACGGGGAGGCGGCCCATGACTGAACAGCACCCGTCCATGCCCTCGGTGGTGATTTTCGGGGCGGCCTCCGAAATCGCGCGGGCCATGGCCGACGAGTTTGCCCGGAAGGGCTACGCCCTCGCCCTCGCCGGGCGGAACACGGAGGAGCTGGGGGTGATCGCGGGCGATCTGCGCATCCGCCACCAGCGGCCCTGCCACGTCCTACCCTTTGACGCCGAGGACCTCGACTCCCACGCGGGGTTGGTGGACAGCTGCACCGCCGTCTTCGGCGCCCTGCCGGACGGCGTGGTGGTGTGCTTCGGGTTCCTTCCGGACCAGGCGGCGGCCCAGCGGGACTTCGCCCTGGCGAAGAAGTGCCTCGACGTCAATTACACGGGCGCGATGTCGGTCCTCGAGCGCTTCGCCGGGGAGATGGAGCCGCGGCGGTGGGGCTTCCTTGCGGCGGTGTCCTCCGTGGCGGGCGACCGGGGGCGCAAGAGCAACTACCACTACGGCGCGGCCAAGGCGGCGCTGGCAACCTATCTGGAGGGGCTGCGCCACCGGCTGCACGCCTCGGGCGTGCGGGTGACCACCCTCAAGCCGGGCTTTGTGGACACGCGCATGACCTTCGGCATGAAGGTGCCCGGCCCCCTGCTGACTTCGGCGGAGAAGGCCGGGCGGCTGTGCGTCCGGGCCATTCTCAGGGGGCGCGGCACCGCCTATGTCCCTGAGTATTGGCGGCTCATCCTGCTGCTCATCCGGCACCTGCCCGAGTTCATCTTCAAGAAGACCAACCTCTAGGGGGGGGACCGGTGACCGACCGCATGCTGCTCATCCCGCGCCTGCTCCGGGTGTACCAGTGGCCGAAGAACCTCCTCGTGCTGCTGCCCCTGGTCTTCGCGCAGGCGCTGGCCGACGCGCGGGCGGACATCCTCGCCGTGGCGGCCTTTGCCGCCTTCTGCCTCGCCTCCAGCGCCACCTACCTCGTCAACGACCTCCACGACCTGGACCAGGACCGGCGGCATCCGGACAAAAAGTCGCGGCCCCTCGCCTCGGGGCGCGTCTCCCCGGCGGCGGCGGCCCTGCTGGCGGCGGCCCTGCTGGCCGGCGCCTTCGCGGCGGGGTTTCCCGCGGGAAGGCCCTTCCTGCTGTCGCTGGCGGGCTATGTCCTCCTTTCCCTCTCCTACACCTTTCTCCTGAAGCATGTGTTCCTGGTGGACGTGCTGGTGGTGTCGCTGGGGTTTGTCATCCGGGCGACGGCGGGCGCGGTGGCGATCCGGGTGGCCTTCTCGAACTGGCTGGTGGTCTGCACCTTCTTCCTCGCGCTGTTCCTGGTGCTGGGCAAGCGGCGGCGGGAAATCTCCCTGCTCCAGGGCGAGGCCGAAAACCACCGGGCGGTACTCGCGCACTACACCGTGAACTACATTGACCACCTGCTCATGTTCGTGGCGGCGGGCGCGCTCATCACCTACACCATCTACACCTGCTCCCCCGAGGTGGTGGACCGCCTCGGCACGGACAAGATGTACCTGACGCTGCCCCTGGTGGTCTACGGCATCGCGCGCTACCTGTGGCTGGTCCAGGAGAAGGAAAGCGGCGGCGACCCGGCGAACATCCTCCTCAGTGACTGGCCCATCGTGGTGACCGTCGGGCTCTGGGTGGCCGCCTGCGCCGCCATCCTCCACCTGCGGTAGGCTACTCGCCCGAATCCCCACTCTCGGTCAGGCGGGTGCGCCGCACCCGACGCAGGACCACCAGCGCGCGGACAACCCCGAAGACCAGCAGCAGCGAGGAAAACGCGACAAACACCGCCCCGCCGTAGAACGCGGCCGGACCCTTCAGAAAAGTCATGCTCGACCCGCCGACGGCCACCCCCGCAAGCGCGGTGCGCACGTAGGCCAGCAGGGTGCGCTCCACGGCAAGCACCGTGCGCTCGGCGGCGAGTCCGGTGCGCTCCTCGGCCAGCACCCCCTCCAGACCAGCGGTTCTGGAATCTTCCGGCATAAGACGCCTCCTTTGGGCGTTCCACCACTGACGGTTCCCCCGCAAGGATACACCATGCTATGCTATTGGATGAAACGGCGCGGCCTTCCCGCGCCGTTCCCAACCGCACAAGGACGACACCCCGCATGACAGACCGCGAACGAGACCCCGTCTGGGAGACCATACGCGCGGAGGCGGCGGAGGGGGTCGGGCGCGAGCCGACCCTTTCGAGCTTCCTGCACACGACCATCCTGAATCATCCCACGCTGGAAAGCGCGCTGTGCTTCCAGCTGGCCAGCAAGCTGGAGAGCGTCACGCTTCCGGCGCTTTCCCTGCGCGACCTCATGGAGGCGGCGCACGAGGCCGACCCCAGTCTGGGCGCGTGCGCCCGGGAGGACATCGAGGCGGTGCGCCGGCGCGACCCCGCCTGCCGCATGCACTCGCAGCCCATCCTCTACTTCAAGGGCTTTCTGGGGCTTCAGGCCTACCGCATCGCCCATTATTACTGGCGGCAGGACCGCACCCATCTGGCCCTGTTCCTCCAGAGCCGCATCTCCGAGGCCTTCGCCGTGGACATCCACCCCGCGGCCCGCATCGGCCGGGGGGTCTTCGTTGACCACGCCACGGGCATCGTCATCGGCGAGACCGCCGTGGTCGAGGACAACGTCTCCATGCTCCACGCCGTCACCCTCGGTGGCACGGGCAAGGAGTGGGGCGACCGGCACCCGAAAATCCGCCAGGGCGTCCTCATCGCGGCGGGCGCCAAGATTCTCGGCAACATCGAGGTGGGCGAGGGCGCCAAGGTCGCCGCGGGCGCGGTGGTCCTGAAATCCGTGCCGCCGCACACCACGGTGGCCGGGGTG
>JAKPUV010000154.1 GCA_029554925.1 Candidatus Hydrogenedentota bacterium
TCCTTAATAGCACATCCTTTCCCGGTTGTCAATACCCCTGCAACATGAAGAGACACCTTCCCCCTCGCGGTCAAGGAAAAATCAGCGTGCCCCCCATTGCCAAAGGCGGCGGATGATGATCTGCCCCCTGCCTGTGTCCCAACCGTTCCGGGTCTTGCCCGAAGCCGACGCGCCTCCTAGAAGAAGGAGGCGACGAGGGCGAAGGCGGGGTTTGCGGGGAAGGCGTCGGGGTAGCGGACGAACTGGACGTGGCCGTCCATGTACAGAACGTTGGCGCCGCCGGGGAGGTGGTTGTACTGGGCGCGTCCGCCGCTGTTGGCGGAGACGACGTCCCACAGGACGGCGAGGTCGCTCTGGGCGCGGGCGGAGGCGGAGGCGTTGTTGATGTCGGTGATGAGGAAGCGCTCAACACCCTCGCGGAGGCGGTAGAGGGTGGTGCCGTCGGCGTTGCCGAGTTTGGATCCGGGGGGCGATGCCATGAGGGCGAAGAGCATGTGCTTGGTCGCGTCGTCCAGGTTTTCGCCGAGTTTCCAGTCGTTGGCGGGGTTCTTGTCGCCGAGGGGGCCCTGGAGGAAGGAGACGCCCTGCTGGTAGGAGATGGAGCCCATGAGATAGGCGACCTGGGCGTTGACCTCGGCGCCGGGGGTGACGCCGAGCAGGGCGGTGTTGATGGTGGGGGCGCCGGGCCCGGTCTTGTCGAAGACGTAGCCGTAGTAGAGGTAGCTGGCGTCGGCGTTGGAGGGCTGGCCGGCGAAGGCGCAGTCCTGCCCGGGCAGGGCGGTGACGACGGCCAGCGGGTTGTCCTTGTAGCCCTCCGGGTCGGAGGGGCAGACCAGCACGTTGAGGTCGGTGAGGTATTCGGGGTGGAGCGCGCCGATGTGGGGGGCGACCTCGGCGGCGGCGTCGCCTTCGGAGCACCCGGCGGGGACGGCGGCGCCCCAGGGCTCGTCGCCGTGGCAGCGGGGGTAGGCGCCCCCGGCCTCGCCGGCGTACATCTTGAACACGACGCCCATCTGCTTGAGGTTGTTCTGGCAGGAGGAGCGGCGGGCGGCCTCGCGGGCGCGCGACAGCGCGGGCAGCAGGATGGCCGCCAGAATGCCGATGATGGCGATGACCACCAGCAGCTCGATGAGGGTGAATCCCGGTCGCTTGCTCATGTCCTTTTGCTCCTTATTCCGGAGTGGTCCTCGTCCGCCCGCGCGGGGCCGCGGCGCGATTTGCAGGCCGACAGGGCCTTATACTACCATCTTTCAGGGGACCGGCGAAACCGGGGGCTTCACACCCGCGACGCCCGCCCTGTCCATAAGAAACCATTTCCGGCGCCGGGGTGTTCCAAGACGCCGTGAATGCAGCCAAGCAGGGGCTGCGGCCGTCCGCGGCGTCCTGGAGCGGTTCTACACATGGAACGATCGGTGGCACAGTCCCTGGCGCGGTTGCTGGAGGCCCGGCAGGATGAGATTCTCGCCCCCCTGCTGGCGGAGAGGGACCCCGGC
This sequence comes from Candidatus Hydrogenedentota bacterium, assembly GCA_029554925.1. GTDB lineage: Bacteria > Hydrogenedentota > Hydrogenedentia > Hydrogenedentales > CAITNO01 > JAAYBR01. Next base: position 1,494 of record JAKPUV010000154.1, read on the forward strand.
ACGCGGGAGAAGCTCCGGATCATGGCGCAGAGCCTCATTCAGGAGCAGGTGGCGCTGCTGGGGTGCGGTCCGGCGACGAGCGACGAGACGGTTGTGGCCCTGGGGCGCATGACCCGGAACCTCCAGACGGCGGTGCTTTTTAATGAGCGCATCTCCTTTCTGCGCGAGTTCCAGTTCGAGGCGCTGCGCGGGCTGGACCACGGGGCGGGGGACGACCTGTCGCTGTACCGCCTGAACAACGACGTGTTCAGCCGGGCCTTTTACACGCTGCACCAGCGCGTGGCCCGTTTTGAGGAGCAGGAGCTGGCGGCGCGGGACCGGCGCGAGCGCCTCCTGATCGAGGCGATCGGGGACCCGTTCGCCCTGCTGGACACGGCGGGCATGGTGGTGCTGGCCAATCCCCGGATGGCCCAGCTGCTGGGCGCGGGCGAGGTGTGCGGGCGGGACTTCACGGAGTTCTGCGACGAGGCCACGGGCGACCGGCTGCGGCGGGTGTTCCGGAGGCGCAGCGACCTGATGCGGGCGGAGCGCTTCACGGGCCGGATCCGGACGGCGAGGCAGGACCCGGAATGGGAGATGCTGGCCCAGCCCACCTTTGACGCCCGGGGCCTGCGCGAGGGCACCTCGCTGCGCCTGGAGAAGACGGAGTCCGGCCGGATGGAGGAGGGCGACGTGCTCGCGTACCTCAAGCACCGGTTCGCGGACATCATCCCCATCCCGGTGCAGCTGTTCGACGCGTCGGGCAGGGTGCTCCACGCCAACGGCATGTGCGGCCTCCTCGCGCTGCCCGGTTTCCGGGGTGACACGCCGTACTGCTGCCATTTCCACCGGCAGGGCGGGCACGGGGGGGCGTGCGCCTGCCGGCAGGTGTTCGCCCAGGGGCAGCCCTGGTCGAAGGAGGTGAGGGTCGGAAGCGCCGGCGCGGTGCGCTGGTTCCGCATGGTGATCATGCCGCTTTACGCGCCCGGCGGGCAGGTGCGCTGGGCGGGCTGCGGGCTGCTGGAGACCACCGCCGAGCGCCGGCTGGAGAAGCAGCTCGAAAACCGGCTGCTCGCCCAGCAGCGCAGCTCGGTCGCCTCGCAGGTGGTGCTTTCGGTGGCCCACCAGATCCGCACCCCGCTTTCGGTGATCACGGGCTTCGCCGAGATGCTTTCGCGCGGGGTTTCCGGCGAGCAGGCCCGGGAAATGGTGTCCGGCATCCTGCGCAACGGGATGCGCTGCCGGGAAATTGTGGAAGACCTCACGGCCTTCGGCCAGACCCTGCCCACGGACCGGGTGACCGCCGACCTGTCCGCCCTGCTGCATGAGTCCGTGCTGCCCATGCTGACGGCGGCCCAGGCCGCCCGCGTGGAGTGGCGCCTGCCGGCGGGCGCGCCCCGGGTGGAATGCGCCCCGGAACAGCTCGCCCGGGTCATCCTGGGGCTGCTGGACAACGCCCTGCAGTGCGGCGGGACGCGGGTTGTCTGTGTCCTGGACAGCGGGGACGGCCTGGCGCGGCTTGAGGTGTGCGACGACGGCCCCGGCATTCCGCCGGAACTGGCCGAGCAGGTGTTCGAGCCCTTCTTCACCACGCGGCGCTCGCAGGGCGGTGTGGGGCTGGGGCTCAGTCTGGCCCGTTCGGTGGCGCGGGAGCTGGGGGGCGACCTGGCGGCCCTGTGCGACGGGCAGGGGCCGCTGCCGGGGGCGCGCCTGGTGCTCACACTGCCCGCGCAGACCGGCCCGCCGGCCGAACCGGAGGGACAGGCCCTTCCCGACGCCGCGGAGACGGAGGCCCCGCCGCCGCCGCGCAGGGTGCTGGTGGTGGACGATGAGGACGACCTGCAGAAAATGCTGGGGTCGGCGCTCACCATGCAGGGTTACGAGGTGACCGGGGCTGGCACCGGGGAGGACGCGCTGGAGCGCCTGCGGGCGGGCGAGACCTTTGACGCCCTCGTGCTGGACATCCAGCTTCCGGGGGCCATCGGCGGGCAGCGGCTGCTGGAGCTGGTGGAGGCGTCGCACCCCGATCTGGCGGGGCGGGCCATCGTCATCACGGCGGACGCCATGAACTACGAGACCCACCGCTTCCTGCAGGGGCTGAAGTGCCCCTACCATGAGAAGCCCTTCATGATCTCCGACCTGATTCAGAGCCTGGAGCTGGTGATGGGCCGGCGCGGGGAGGCGGCGAGATAGTGACCACGGCAACCCAGGCGCGTCTGAAGAACGCGGCGCATGCCGCCGCGCTGGCCGCGGCGGCGGTGCTGGTCCGCCTGTGGGGGCTGGGGGAGCAGTCCCTCGCGTGGGACGACTACAACGGGCTGGTGGGCCTGTCCGAGGACTCCCTTCTCGCCTCGGTGGCCCTGGCGCGCCAGGTGAACCCCGAGGGCGCGCCGCTGTACCACGTGGTGCAGTGGCTGGCCAGCCTGCTCATCGGGACATCCCCCCCGGCGATGCGCCTGCTTTCGGTCGCCCTGGGGCTGGCCGCCCTGCCGCTGGTCTATGCGACCGGGGCGCGGGTTTTCGGCCGCCGGGCCGGCCTCATCGCTGCCTGGTGTCTCGCCCTTTCCCCCCTGCACATCTACCATGACCAGAGCATCCGCAACTACCCGCTCTACGCCCTGCTGGGCGCGGCGGCCCTGTACACGCAGATCCGCTGCCTGCAGGACGGGGACAGGCGGTGGCTCGCCGCCAACTGGCTGTCAAACACGCTCCTGGTCTGGACGCATCTCCTGGGCGTCTTCTTTGTGGCCGCGCAGGGGGTGGTCTGGCTTTCCGCGATGCGGCGGCGGCGGACCGCCCTGCTGTGGGGCGCCGTGCAGGCGCTGCTGCTGCTCCCCCTGCTGGGATGGGTCGCCACCATGCCCCATGTGCCCGACACGGGCTACTGGCATTTCCACGCGCCGGATGCCCTGCGCGTGGCCGCCGGATTGGCCATGCCCGATTTCGTGCGCACCACCCCGGAGCTCAACCCGGCGGGGGATCCGTGGAGGGTGTCCCTGGGAGGGCTTTCAACGGACGGGCCGGCGGCCCTCTGGGCAATGGGCGCCGTCATGTCGCTGTGCTTCGGCGGGGGCATGGCCGCCTGGGCCGTTTGGCGCGCGCGGCGCGGCGTCCGGCCGCCGGGATCGCCCGACCCCGACGCCGTAGCCGCCCTGCTCGCCTGCGCGCTGCTTCCCGGAATCGCCCTCGCCCTGGTGTCCCATGGATGGCGGCCCATGTACTACCAGCGGTATCTGCTCCCCTCCACCCTCCCCCTCTATCTGCTCGCCGGCGGGGCGCTGTCGGTGCTCGTGAAGCCGAGAGGGCTCCGGATCGCGGCGCTTGCCCTGCTGGCGATGGCCGGTCTCCAGCAGCTCAGCCTCACGCTGCCCTGCGTCATGCGCACACCCTGGGCCCAGGCCGCGCGGAAGCTGGTGCAGGAGTCCCGCCCGGGCGACCAGGTGCTCGTGGGGGGGTTCGGCGACGGATGGACCAACCTGCGCCTGCTGGCGGCCAACCTGCCCGTGTGCGACCTGCCTGCCGCCCCGGCCCACACCCTCGACGCCGCCGTGATCAAGACGGCGATGCGGCTTTGCCCGGACGGGGGCGGCGGCGCGCCCGTCCCGGAGGGGGGATGCGTGTGGTATCTCTCGGGGCTTCTCTGGGGAAGAACCCGTCTGGACGGACTGGATGAGCACCTCCGGGCGGTGGGCTTTGAGGTCGCCCGGCAGGATCTGGTCGGCGACGAGGGGATCGCGATCCTCCGGGTCAGCCGGGGTGACAGGACACCGTCCACGTTCGCGGAGGTCTGCTCCCGGTACTGGGACCGCATTCCAGACCCTGGACGAACCCTCTCCGGGCTCAATTTGCGCGAGGTGCTGGACAGGTTCGGCGTCACAGAGGACCGGAATGCGTTTCTCCGTCAACTGCGCATGGTCTACGACGACGGAGACCTCCCGGAGGCGTGGCCCGACCGGATGGAGGTGATCGTCGGAATGCTTGACGACGAGGGGGCTCCGAATACCGTCGCCCTGCTCGCCAACAGCGGAGATGGGGATGCCGCAATCATCGCCCAGCGGATGAGGACGGCGCTCCTGCGCGGGGATGTTTCCACGGCCGCCGCCGGGGTGCGCAGCCTGCTCGACGCCATTCCACGGGAATTGACGGAAGACCAGGTTTTTATGGCTCCCCTGCTCATGACCGCAGCTTCCATCCTGGGGATGAACGGCGAGCGCGGGGACGCCCGTGCGCTGCTGGAACGGGCCGCGCCGCCGCCGGACGGACAAGAATGGCGCGTCAGTCTGGCACATCTCCTTGCAGAGGGGGACACCGCCGCCGCCCGGAAAGCCGTTAGGGAACTCCGGGCCCGGATACCCTCCCCCCTGCCTGACATTCCGCCGCCCCTCCTGTGCGCAATGGGTCTCCCCGACTGGGTGGTGCCGGCGGGGGAGGCCGCCCTCTGCGGCCCCTGACAGATGACGCAGACGGTCAGAAGGCGTCGTCCGACCCCATGTGGCGCTCCAGCTTGTCCCCGTAGTAGGCAAGCTCCTTCACCGACAGCTTGACCACTTCGGGGGTGGCGTCGGCGCGGGGGATGTTGTGCAGCAGCGCCATGCGGTCCGGACCGTCTTTGGTCGGAAGCAGCGTAAAGGCGCCGTTGGCGATGCGGCTGTTGGTGCGGAGCAGCCACTCGAACACCTGGGGGTTCAGCTCGCCGCAGAAGGTGTACACCTGGACCATGCGCCGCTTGTCCTTGGTCTCGTGCGGCATGATGTAGACCTTCTGCGTCCGCTCGCTGGCGAGGCGCACCGTCACCACAAACCCGTTCTCGTGGGGCTCCACCGTGCGCGCGGGCGCCCGCTCGCAGGAGACCGCCAGATCGCGCAGGGTGGGTTCCTGGCGCTTTGCGGCCCGCGAGGGAAGCAGCACGTTGAGGGTGTCCAGCGACCGCTCCACCTGAAGCCGCACATCCATGTCCGGGTCGTTCCGGTGGGACTGGAGGGCCATGAGCGCGCCCTGCGCAACCTTCCCCAGCACCTCCGCGGCGTCGCGCCGCGCCACCCAGCCGCTTGAGCGGTCTTCCAGCCGGCCCACCAACTCGCGAAATTGATCAAGCATGGCGGTTCTCCTTCTGCGCCTTCATTCTACCAATCCGCGGCGCGCCGCGCAACGCTTTGCGAAAGATTCGCGGCGCGGCGCCCCGAACGGACAAGTGCCCCACCGATTTCTGAATCCATAAACTGTCAGGCGTGTCGGTGCGAAGACCGCACTTCCGTTTCTTTCCGCTGACCCTGCATACACCGCACCCATACGAGATTCCATCGGACAGCCGCGGAGGGATGCCCTGACAGACATATCACGGCCTCCTTTGAAGCGGCCGACAAGACTGCCAAAATCCCGCCCATGGCCGCCCCATGAAGTTGAAAAGTGATAAAAAGTTTGGTACAATGCCCGGACCTAACGAATGGTAGGTATACTCCCGGGCGCGGCAAGGGCTGGCCGCAAAGGGCCATAAAATCTGGAAAGCGCCGACCGCCGGGAGTCCGCCCAACAGTTGAAACCGCGCGGTCGGCCCCTGGAGGGCCGGCAACGCCGAACGGCCGCAGGCGCGGCCTCCCAAACGCGGGGATTACGGCCCGCCGCAGTAGGACGGGTTTGATCGCCAGGGTTACTCAACCACGAAAGGACTGTGCACCATGGGGAACGATGAGAAGAAAGCCATCAGCTCGTTGATGACGGAGAACCGCACCTTCGCCCCGCCCCCGGAGATCACGAAGGACGCCCACATCAAGAGCCTGGAGGAGTACGAAAAGATGTGGAAGGCGTCCATTGAGACGCCGGACGCGTTCTGGCTGGAGCAGGCCAAGACCCTGACGTGGTCCAAGTTCCCCACGAAATCCCTGGAGTACAACTGGAACACCGAGGGCCGCGTCATTGAGCACACGTGGTTCAAGGACGGCCAGCTGAACGTGTCGGTGAACTGCCTGGACCGGCACCTGGGCACGCCGCGCGAGAACAAGGTGGCGCTGATCTGGCAGGGCGAGCCCGAGGACGACGTGGTCAAGATCACGTACAAGGAGCTCCACAGGGAAGTCTGCAAGTGCGCCAACGTGCTCAAGAGCCTGGGCGTGAAGCGCGGCGACCGGGTCTGCATCTACCTGCCGATGATCATCGAGCTTCCGGTGGTGATGCTGGCGTGCACGCGCATCGGCGCGATCCACTCCATCGTGTTCGGCGGCTTCAGCGCGGACGCCATCGCGACGCGCGTCGAGGACGCCACGTGCAACCTGCTGATCACGTCGAACGTGTCGCTGCGGTCGGGCAAGCACATCAGCCTGAAGGCCATCGCGGACGAGGCGCTCGCGAAGCCCGCCTGCGCGTCCATCGAGAAGGTGCTGGTGGTGAAGCGCAACGCCGAGCCGTGCAACATGGTGGCCGGCCGCGACGTGGCCTACGAGGAGCTGATGGCCTCGGCTTCGGACGTGTGCGAGCCCGAGGCGATGAACGCCGAGGACCCGCTGTTCATCCTGTACACCTCCGGCTCCACCGGCAAGCCCAAGGGCGTGGTGCACACGACGGCGGGCTACCTGCTGCACACCTCGCTCACCCACAAGCTGGTGTTCGACATCCGCGAGGACGACGTCTACTGGTGCACGGCGGACATCGGCTGGGTGACGGGCCACTCCTACATCGTGTACGGCCCGCTGACCAACGGCGCCACGTCGCTCATGTTCGAGGGCGTGCCCACCTACCCCGACGCCGGCCGCTTCTGGCAGGTCGTCGAGAAGTTCCAGTGCACGCAGTTCTACACCGCCCCCACGGCGATCCGCGCGCTCATCCAGAAGGGCGACGAGTGGGCCAACAAGTACGACCTGAGCTGCCTGCGCATCCTGGGCTCCGTGGGCGAGCCGATCAACCCCGAGGCGTGGATGTGGTACCACACGGTGGTCGGCAAGGGCCGCTGCCCGATCATGGACACGTGGTGGCAGACCGAAACCGGCGGGTTCATGATCACGCCGCTGCCGGGCGCAATGACCCTCAAGCCGGGCAGCGCGAGCCGCCCCTTCTTCGGCGTGGACCCCGTCATCCTGCGCGACGACAGCAGCGAGGTGGATGTGAACGAGGGCGGCAAGCTCTGCATCCGCAAGCCCTGGCCGGGCATGATGCGGACCATGTGGGGCGACCACGACCGCTTCGTGGACACCTATTTCACCATGTACAAGAACATGTACTTCACGGGCGACGGGTGCCGCAAGGACCAGGACGGCGACTTCTGGCTCATGGGCCGCATTGACGACGTGGTCAACGTGTCCGGCCACCGCATCGGCACGGCCGAGGTGGAGAGCGCGCTGGTGAGCCACCCGAAGGTGGCCGAGGCCGCCGTGGCCCCCATGCCGCACGACATCAAGGGCCAGGCCCTGTACGCCTATGTGACCCTGGTGACCGGCGTCGAGGAGAGCGAGGAGCTCCGCAAGGAGCTGGTCCAGCATGTGCGCAAGGAGATCGGCCCGATCGCCGCGCCCGACGTGGTCCAGTTCGCCCCCGGCCTGCCCAAGACGCGGTCCGGCAAGATCATGCGCCGCATCCTGCGCAAGATCGCCGAGAACGCCACGGACCAGATCGGCGACACGACGACGCTGGCCGACCCCACCGTCGTGGAGAGCCTCGTCGCCGAGCACGACCGCCTCGTGAAGAAGTAGGAGTCACCGCAGAACATGAAACGGCCGTGCGCGCTTCTTCGGCATCCGTCGGCGCGCACGGCCTTTTTGCAGAGCGTTCCCGCCCCCGGCAGGGGGCCCAACAGGAGACAAAGCAATGGACAGCCCCGGAACAGTTAAGAACCACGGCTGGACGGTGACCCTCGCCGCGATCGGCATCAACCTGGCTCTGGGCATTCTCTACTCGTGGAGTGTCATCAGCAAGGCCATCCCCAAGGAGTGGGCGTGGACCGAGTCGGACAAGTCGCTGCCGTACGCGGTGGCGTGCCTGACCTTCTCGCTGATGATGGTGCCCGCTGGCCGGCTCCAGGACAAGATCGGCCCGCGCTTCGTCGCCAGCGCCGGCGGCGTGCTGGTCGGCCTCGGCATGATCCTGGCCAGCTTCTCCACCAGCCCCGTCATGTTCATGGTCGGCTTCGGCCTGCTGGCGGGCACCGGCATCGGGTTCGGCTACGCGTCCGCCACGCCGCCCGCGGTGAAATGGTTCCCGAAGGAAAAAGTGGGCCTCATCGCGGGCCTCGTTGTCAGCGGGTTCGGCCTGGCCTCCGTGTACACCGCCCCCCTGACCACCTGGCTGGCGGGCCAGTACGGCATCGGCCAGACCATGCTGATCCTCGGCGCGGCCTTCCTGGTCGTCGTGGTGCTGCTTTCCCAGCTGCTGAAGGCCCCGCCGGCGGGGTACAACCCCAACGCGAAGTCCGCCGGCGCGGGCGCCGCGGCGGCGCCCGCCGACGACTACACGCCCCTCGAGGTGCTGCGCACCCCGCAGTTCTACCTCCTGTGGTTCATGTACGCCTGCGGCGCCGGCGCAGGTCTCATGATCATCGGGAAGCTGGCCGCCATCGCCCAGCAGCAGGCCGGGCTGGCGCTGGGCTTCGTCCTGGTCGCGGTGCTGGCCATCGGCAACGGAGCGGGGCGCATCGCCGCGGGCATGCTCTCCGACAAGATCGGCCGCAAGCCGACCCTGTTCATCGCCTTCGTTTCCCAGGCCGTGCTGATCTTCCTCATGTCGCGCGCGGCGGCGGACAATTTCCTCGGCAATGCCGTGGTGCTCAGCCTGCTGTCCGCCCTGATCGGCGCGAACTACGGCGCGAACCTCGCCATCTTCCCCAGCATCACCAAGGACTTCTACGGCCTGAAGAACTTCGGCGTGAACTACGGCCTCGTCTTCACCTCCTGGGGCTGCGGCGGGTTCGCCCTCGCCTTCGCCGCGGGAAAGGTGTACGACGCCTACCAGACCTTCGCCGTGGCCTTCTACGGGTCCATCGTGCTGCTCATCGCGGCCGCCTGCGTCACCTTCCTCCTGAAGGCGCCCAAGCACCGGAGCGCATGACCTTTCCCGCGCCGACCTTCGGGGCGGCCCGCTGAGATGCGGGCCGCCCCTTTCCTTTGCAGAAAGCCCCCCCCGGACACTTCCATGTCCGGGGGGGGCGGCTTGTCTTCGCACAAGGGAGAATCAGAAGGGCTGCTTCAGCACCGCGTACTTGAGCCAGTTGACGAACTCGCACTCGCGCTGGTCGTCCTCGACGATGCTGTCGTCAATCTTGAGCTGCCAGCGGATGTGCTTCAGGGTCGGGTCGTTGTGGACGGCCTCGAAGTTCTCCACGTACCGCATCATATCCTCGTGGTCTTTGAACCAGCCCTGCTTGATGAGGCGCTCCTCGCGGGCGATGATGAGCCGGGCGACCTCGTGCAGGTTGTACTCGGGGTGGTACTGGGTGGCCCAGAAGACGCCCTGCTTGAACTCGACGGCGGCGGCCTCCACCACGCTCCAGTCGTTCCCCGCGAGCAGCGTGGCCCCCTCCGGCAGCTCGACCACCTGGTCGTCGTGGCTGACGAAATGGGAGTAGACCACCGGCTTGCCGTCCATCATGGGGTGTTTGCGGCCCTGGTCGGTGAGCATGATCTTGGTGGCGATGCCCATCTCACGGCCTTTGGGGTGCGGCTCCACGCGCCCGCCCGCGACGAAGCAGGCGAGCTGGATGGCCCAGCAGCTTCCGAACTGCGGAATGCCCGCCTCGTAGGCGCGCAGGCACAGGTCCTTGTGCGCCTGCACGCGCGGGTCGTCGTTGTGGTAGATCGTCAGGTTGCACCCGGGCCAGATGACGCCCGCGTAGCCGGACAGCTCGGCGTCCGTCGGCGGCGTGGCGCCGGGGTCGCTGCTGAACCACACGTCATACTCCGCGCCGGGCAGGCGGCGCTGGAGCAGAAGACCATACAGTTCCCCGGCGAGGGTCATCCCCACCGATTCAAACTGCTGGCGGCTTTCGAGGCTGTAGCCGTCGGGAATGAGGAAACGCAGTTTCTCGGACATGACAGAAAACTCCTTTGCTGGTGGAAATCACAGTCCGGCCATGAACTGGAACGCCTGGTCCATGAATCCGGGGTAATGCTCGTGGGCGAAATCGGGGAACAGCGCCATCTCCTTCGGCGCGGTGATCCGGTTGTACGCGGCGAACTGCGACGACGGCGGGCAGATCTCGTCCATCAGCCCGACGGCCATGAGCACCTCGCCCTGGATGCGCGGCGCGAGGTGCTGGCAGTCCACGTAGCCCAGGCGGGTGAATATCTCCGTCTCCCGCTCATGGCGCGGGTCAAACCGGCGGAACCAGTTGCGCAGCTCCTCGTAGGCGTCCCTGGCGAGGTCCATCTCCCAGACCCGGCGGTAGTCGCAGAGGAAGGGGCACATGGGCGCGAGGCGGCGGATGCGCGGCTCCAGGGCCGCGCAGGCCAGGGTGAGCGCGCCGCCCTGCGACATGCCCATCGCGCCCACGCGGCGGGCGTCCACCTCGGGCAGCGCCATGACCACCCGCGCCAGCTGCACGGTGTCCAGGAAAACGCTCCGGTAGAAAAGCCGCTCCGGGGCGTCGTCGAGCCCGCGGATGATGTGGCCGTGAAGGGTGTTTCCGAGCGCGCCGCCGGGGTCCTGCGACCGCCCGCCCTGCCCGCGCACGTCCAGCGCGGCCACGGAAAACCCGAGGGCGGCCAGCCCCAGCTTGTCCTGCCAGTCGCCGCTGCTGCCGCTGTACCCGTGGAACTGGAGCACGGCGGGGTGGGGCACCTCCTTTGCGTGCCGGGGCCGCAGATATTTCGCATAGACCCGCGCCCCGCCGACGCCGGTGAACCACAGATCAAAGCACTCCGCAAAAGGCGTCTGGAATTCGGCGGGCAGAAACTCCGGCGCGGGGGCCGTGGCTTCCAGTTCCGCCAGCGCCGCCGCCCAATAGGCGTCAAAGTCCGCGGGCTTGGGGTTGATCCCCCGGTACACCCGCAGTTCCTCCAAGGGCATGTCTATCATGGGCATGGGGCGCGTCTCCCGCCGTGGAAAAGTCCCGAAATCCTACCACACCGGGGCCATGCCGCCAAAGCGGCGCCATTTTCCTGTTGACAGCGCCGCCCCGCCGGACGCACAATGAAGACGTCCTCCGGCGCGGCGCGCCGGGGGCACCTGCCGGCATGCACGGCTCCGCGCAGTCTGTGGAGTGTTGTTCCACTCAGGGGTGGGGCAAGGCGTCCCCCCTGCAAAGGAGACCCCATGGCGCACAGAACCCTCTCTTCGGCGTACCAGCGGCTGACGGACCGGTTGAACCGGGCGCCCCAGGGCGCGCCGCCTTCGGAACTCCTGCACGGCATCCTGAAAATGCTCTTCAGCGAGCGGGAGGCCGACCTGGTCTCCCTCCTCCCCATCAAGCCCTTCACCGCCAAAAAGGCGGCGTTGGCGTGGAAGATGGGCGAGGACGAGGCCGCGGGCGTGCTGGACGAGCTGGCGCACCGGGCGATCCTGCTGGACTATGAGCGGCCGGACGGCGTGCGGTCCTATGTGCTGCCGCCGCCGATGGCGGGGTTCTTTGAATTCTCCCTCATGCGCGTGCGCGACGACCTCGACCAGAAGGCCCTTTCCGACCTGTTCGAACAGTACATCACGCGGGAGGAAGACTTCATGCGCGAGCTGGTCGGGCAGGGCGGCACGCAGATGGGGCGCGCCCTGGTGCAGGAGCCCGCGCTGCCGGAGGACGAGGCGCTCCACGTGCTGGACCACGAGCGGGCCACGGAGGTCATCCGGACGGCGACCCACATCGGCGTGGCCATGTGCTACTGCCGCCACAAGGCCATGCACCAGGGCCGGAACTGCGACGCGCCCATGGACATCTGCATGGCCTTCAACACCCCGGCGGAGTCCCTCATCCGCCACGGCCACATCCGCAGAATTGACCAGGCGGAATGTCTGGATCTGCTCCAGCGGGCCTATGAACACAACCTGGTGCAGTTCAGCGAGAACCAGCAGAAAGGTGTCAGCTTCATCTGCAACTGCTGCGGGTGCTGCTGCGAGGCCCTGACCGCCGCCCGCCGCTTCGCGCTGATGCGCCCCATCAACACGACCAACTACCTGCCGGAGGTGGACGCGGAGGCCTGCACGGGCTGCGGCAAGTGCGCGGCCCTGTGCCCCGTGGAGGCCATGAGCGTCGTGTCGGCCAACGACCCGAGCGACCGGCGCCGCAAGAAGGCCCGGGTGGACGAGGCGGTGTGCCTCGGCTGCGGCGTCTGCGTGCGGCCCTGCCCCAAGAGCGCCATTGCGCTCAAGCCGCGCGGGGAACGGGTGATCGTGCCAAAAAACACCGTGCACCGCGCGGTGCTCATGGCCGTTGAACGGGGGAAACTCCAGCACCTGCTGTTCGACAACCAGGCGTCCATGACGCATCAGGCGATGGCCGCGGTGCTGGGGGCGGTGCTGCGGCTGCCCCCCGTGAAGCGGGCCACCGCGGCAAAGCTGCTGAACTCGCGCTATGTGGACGCCCTGCTCGCCCGGGCGCCGCAGTGACCCCTCACAGCTTGTCTGCGATGGCGGCCACGTCGTCGAACCGGGCGTTGGCCAGCGCGGCGGGATAGCCGTCGAGCACGCCCTCGCCGATGCGCCGCCAGGCGGCCCAGAGGTTGCCCGTTTCCCCGGCCAGCTCCATCTGCCTGCGGACCAGCGCGCCCTCGGCGCGGGCAAAGGCGCGGCGCTGTCCGGCGTCCCAGGCATGCATGGTGCGGGCGAGGGACGCGAGCCGCCGGATGATCGCCTCGCAGAAACGCTCGCCCTCCGCGGCCGTGGCGCACTTCTTGGGATCGCGCCCGCCCACGCCGCGGTGCGGCTCGTCCCCGAGGCGGGACAGGTCCACACTCTCCGGGAAGAGGTGCATCATGATGGAGGTCTCGAAGAAGGCCGCATGGTCGCCGTAATACTGCTCATCGAGGGCGAGCCAGTACTCCGCCGTGCCGAGCACGGGAATGTCCAGCAGCGTGGTCATG
>JAKPUV010000155.1 GCA_029554925.1 Candidatus Hydrogenedentota bacterium
GGCCGCAGAACCAGGAGACCCCGCCATGCCGAAGATTGCCATGATCGGAGCCGGAAGCATCGTCTTCGCCAAAACCCTTTTCAAGGACATCTGCGCCACCCCCGCCCTTCGGGACAGCGAGTTCCGCTTCATGAGCCGCACCACGACCAAGCTGGAGCGCCTGAAGGCGTACGCGGACCGGGTCATCTCGGAGAACAGCCTGAAGGCCACGGCGATGATCACCACGGACCGCCGCGAGGCGCTCAAGGACGCGGACTTCGTCATCGTCATGCTCCAGATCGGCGGCGTGGAGGCCTTCGAGGCGGACTACAAAATCCCCCTGAAGCACGGGGTGGACCAGTGCATCGGCGACACGCTGGGGCCGGGCGGCATCTTCCGCGCCCTGCGCACGATCCCCGAAATGCTCTCCATCGCCGCGGACATGAAAGAACTCTGCCCGAACGCGGTGCTCCTGAACTATGTGAACCCCATGGCGGCGGTGTGCTGGGGACTGGGGACCGTGCCGGGCCTCCAGTACGTCGGGCTGTGCCACGGCGTGCAGACCACGCTGGACCTCATCGCGGGATATCTGGGCGTGCCGAAGCAGGAGATAGACTTCCTCTCCGCGGGCATCAACCACATGGGCTGGTTCCTCAAGATGTCGCACAAGGGGCAGGACCTCTACCCGCGCTTCAAGGAACTGTGCGAGAAGCCGGAGTACTACATCAACGAGAAGGTGCGGATCGAGGTGATGCGCCATTTCGGCTATTTCATGACGGAGAGCACCGGCCACCTTTCGGAATATGTGCCGTGGTTCCGCAGCAGCGCGGAGGGCATGGGCCGCTACTGCGACGAGCCGTCCTTCGGCGGCGAGACGGGCGCGTATTTCAAGTGGTGCCGCCTCATCGCGGACCAGCTCGAGAACGTGGACATGCTGGCGGAGGAGTCCGCCGCCCTCGACGGGCGCAGCGTGGAGTACTGCTCGTACATCCTGGAGGCGCTCACGACGGGCGTCCCCTTCAAGTTCCAGGGCAATGTTCGCAACGAGGGGTACATCACGAACCTGCCGATGGGCTGCTGCGTGGAGGTGCCCGTCTTCGCGGACAAGATGGGCCTGCACCCGACCTTTGTGGGGGCGCTGCCCTCCCAGTGCGCCGCCCTCAACCTCACGAACGTGAACGTGCAGGGCCTGTCGGTCGAGGCGGCCGTCTCCGGCGACCCGGAACTGGTCGTGGCGGCCTGCGCCCTCGACCCGCTCACCTCGGCCTGCCTCACCCTCAAGCAGGTGCGCGACATGGTCGCGGACATGCTGGAGGCCGAAAAGCAGTGGCTGCCGCAGTTCGCGGGCAAATCCCTCCGGCCCGCGCCCCACATCGACACGCCCCCCGGCACCCCGCACGCGTCCGTGCCGCTGGACCCGGCCCTCGCCGTGGTGCACCGCTTTGGGGAGCTCGCCGAGAAGGCGTCCTCGTGAAACCATCGCCCCGGCGGCCCCCAGGGCCCCGGAGCCAACGTTTGGGAGTCCATAACATGGTGAAGAAGAGCAGCTTGACCCGCCGGGCCTTTCTGGCGGGCGCGGCGGGCGCGGCGGCGGGGAGCCTCCTTCCCCGGACCGCCCGCGCCACCCAGGCGGCCCGCAGGGTGCCGCCGAGCGAGAAGGTCCGTGTGGCCGTCATCGGCACGGGCGGCATGGGGTCCCGGCACATAGAGGCCCTCATCAGCAACCCGAACTGCGACCTGGTGGCCCTGTGCGACGCGGCCAAGGGACGCTACATGCCCGTGCTGGACAACGTGGAGAAGCTGTGCGGCCGGCGGCTGGACGGCTACCAGGACTTCCGGCAGGTGCTGGACCGGCAGGACATTGACGCCGTGTTCGTGGTCACGCCGGACCACTGGCATCCCCTGCTCACCATCCTGGCCTGTCAGGCGGGCAAGGACGTCTATGTCGAGAAGCCCGTCTGCCCGACCGTGCGGGAGGGCCGCGCCATGGTGGAGGCCGCCCGCCGCTACGGCCGCGTGGTGCAGGTGGGAACGCAGCAGCGCTCCATGCCCGTGTTCCAGAAGGCCATTGACATCGTCCAGAGCGGCCGCCTGGGCACGATCACCCACGCGGGCGCCTGGGTCGGCGTGAACGAGTGGCAGATGGGGGACAACCCCGCCGAGCCGCCCAAGGGGTTTGACTGGGACATGTGGCTGGGGCCCGCGCCCTGGGTGCCCTGGTCCCCCGAGCGCATGAGCTGGATGGGCTGGCACGACTACGCGCGCGGCGGCCAGCTCACCAACTGGGGCGTCCACCTCATGGACATTGTCCAGTGGGGCATCCGCCAGGACCGGCCGCTGAGCGTGCAGGCCCTCGGCGGCAGCTACCTCGGCAACGCCGGACAGGACAACTACAGCACCATCGAGGCGATCCTGGAGTATCCGGGGTGCACGGTGACCTGGGAGCAGCGCCACAGCAACACCAACGCGAACAAGGGGTACGGCGTGACGTTCTCCGGCACGCAGGGCAGGCTGTTCGTGGACCGGGGCAGCTTCGTGGTGGAGCCCGAGGGGGTCGGCATCAAGGAGTGGGTGGGCGAGCCCGAGAAGAGCTGGGCCTACCCCCCGCACCACAACAACTTCTTCGAGTGCGTCAAGACGCGCCAGCGGCCCGCCGCCGACATCGAGCAGGCCTTCCGCACCACCACGGCGGTCTTGCTCGCGGGCATTTCCCTCAAGGTGGGCAGAAAACTCCACTGGGACGGCGACACGGAAACCTTCCTCAACGACGAGCAGGCCAACCGACACCTCACGCGGGACTACCGCGCGCCGTGGCACCTGTAAGCGGAGACACCCCCATGAAACACCTTCCCCTTCTTCTGCTTCTGCTGGCGGCCTGCGCCGCCGTTTTTGCCGCGCAGCCCGGACAGCCCGCGCCCACGCTGGACATGCTGCTGAAGGATCTCGCCGGGGACAACGGGCCCGTGCAGGCGCGCGCGCGCCAGCTGCTCCCCCGGCACGGCACGGCCGCGCTGCCGGGACTGGTCGCCCTGCTGGGCGACGAGCGCGACCATGTCTGGCGGACCGCCGCCATGGTCATCAAGGACGTGTCCCAGCAGCCGGCCGCCGTGGTGATGGGCGGTGAAACGCCCGCCCCGGCGCGCAGGGCCGTGCTGGACGCCCTGCT
>JAKPUV010000176.1 GCA_029554925.1 Candidatus Hydrogenedentota bacterium
GGTGATGAGGCGGGAAGCGGTCTCCTCGGCGGAGAACCGGCTCTCCACAAACTCGCGCGCGGCCCGGCCGAGCACCTCGCGCAGCGTGGGGTTGGCGCCCAGCTCCTTGAGGGCGGCGGCCAGCGCGGGGGCGTCGTCCGGGGGGACCAACCGCCCCGTCATGCCGTCCTCCAGGGCCTCGTCCGCGCCGGGATAGGCCGTGCTGACGCACGGGAGCCCGCAGGCCATGGCCTCAAGCAGGGAGAGGGACAGGCCCTCGTAGCGGCTGGAGAGGACATACACGTCGGCCGCGGCCAGAAGCCCGCGGACATCCTCCTGGAACCCCAGAAAGCGCAGGCTGTCGCCGAGGCCGAGGCTCCGCGCGCGCGCCTCGAGCGTCTCGCGCAGCGGCCCCCCGCCCGCGAGCAGCAGGCGGGCTTCGGGCAGTTTCACCCGGACGCTGGCGAAGGCGTCGAGCAGGAGCGCGTGGTTCTTCTGCGGCGCGAGCCGCCCCGCCGCGACAAAGACGGGGTGGGCGTCCCCGAGACCGTGCCGGGCGCGGGCCGCCGCGCGCTCCTCCGGGGTGAAGGGGCGGAAATGCCCCATGTTGATCGTGTTGTGCAGCGCCTCGCCGTTGCGGCACAGGCCCACGGTGTTGAGCACGTGCCGGGAGCAGGCCAGCACCGTGCCCGCGCGCCGGTAGGCGTGCCGCTCGATCCAGTCCTGGTAGCGGCCGCTGGCGCACACGGGGTTCTGCACGTGGACGATGAGCCGCCCGAGCCGGTCCGGCGGCATCATGCGCTCGCACAGGAAGGAGGAGATGACCAGGTGCGCGTGGACCACGTCGTAGCCGCGGCGGAGCCACGGCGTGAGCCGCAGGGGGATCAGGGGGTTCCACCGGAACGGGGACAGGTGCGCGGGCGGGAACCCCGCGTCGGCGAAGGTCTCCGAAAGCAGCCCCGGCCCGAACAGGGACACCACGTCCACCTGGAAACGGTCGCGGGGCAGGCGGCGGATCCATTCCAGCAGCGCGGTCTGCGCGCCGCCGGCGTTCAGGCAGTCCACCACCTCCAGCACCCGTATCGGACGCTCCTCGCTCATGGTTCACCTCCGCCCTGCGGTCCAGTCAACACCCCCGGTCACCCGGCCGGACACCGCGGACCCGCGCCGCGTCCCGGGGACACCGGGGTATTATGGCAGATTTCCCGCCGCGCTTCATCCAAACGGCGGCAGCCCGGCCGCCTTGCGCCGGCGGCGCTCCCGGGCCTCGCGGAGCTGGCGCAGGGGCTCCAGCAGCACGGCGGCGGGCCGGTGCTCGAACACGACCGGCACCCCCCACTCGGCCAGCCGCCGGTTGATCTCCGGCAGGACCACGGGCACCCAGTAGTCCCGGTAGCTGAAGCGGGACGACTTGCCCGCGTTCTCCGCGTGGCTGCGCCAGGTGCCCAGGGTGCGCGGCCACGAGCAGACGGGGCCCAGCGCCGCGGCGAGATAGGCGACATAGGAGTCCGGCGACGCGGCCACCGCCTCCGGCACCGGAAAGACCGCCTCCAGCACGGCGCGGTGGAAGACCAGCCCGCTCGAGGGCACATGGAACACCGTCAGGTCGTGGCGCAGCGCCGTGTTCACCCGGCCGCAGGCGCGCCACCGCGCCAGCAGGTCGCCGCTGCGCAGCATCCCCAGGCAGGCGTTGCCCCGGCCGTCGTCGAGCTGGTGCTGGTACACCCCGCCCCCCGGCACCGCGCGCATGAACGCCACCATCTCGGCCGCCTTCTCCGGCAGCCATGCGTCGTCGCTGTCTAGGAAGCAGACCACCTCGCCCTTTGCGAGGGCGAACCCCGCGTTCCACGCCGCGCCCTGCCCCCGGTGCTCCTGGAAGACCACCTGCATGGGGACGGGGGCCGTCTCCCGCGCCGACTCCAGCAGGGCGCGCGAGCCGTCGGAGGATCCGTCGTCCACGGCGATCAGCTCGAGGCGGGGCCAGTTCTGCGCGAAGACACTCTCCAGCGCCGCGGGCAGGTAGCGCCCGTAGTTGTAGCTGGACAGGATGACGCTGACCAGCGGGGTTTCCGAAAGCGGCGGAATGGCGACCTGTTTCATCGGGGGCTCGTGTCCTCCGTCCACAGCCTACCAAATCCGCCCGCCGGGAAGCACCCGCGCGGGCGGCGGCGGTCAGCCGGCCTGCATGTCGAAGAGGCGGCGGGGCTTGGGCACCTCGACGGCAAAGCGGCGCTCGTCCAGGACCGGCGGATACAGCACCCGCACCGGGGAGGTCCGTTCCCCGGTCATCCAGGAGCAGAGGTCCACGATGCCCTGGGCGGCCGCCTCGCGCACGGGCAGCCACACATGGGCCGCCGCCTCGGGAAGCACCGCCGCGTTGTTCACATAGGTCCACGCCACCAGGTCAAAGTCCTTCCCGCAGACCCGGCAGGCGCGGCGGGCGCCCTCGCGCAGGCTGGCCCCGTCCTCCGTGCCGCTGGAATCCACCAGCCCGGTCACCGAGCGG
>JAKPUV010000178.1 GCA_029554925.1 Candidatus Hydrogenedentota bacterium
AGCCATTCGAGGGCCTTGTCGTTCATGCCGCCGAGGGCGTAGAGGCAGGCGAGGTTGTAGGCGGGCTTGGGGTTTTCCGGGTCGAGCTCGTGGGCGGCCAGATAATGCTCCTCCGCCTCGGCGAGCCGCCCGAGCTGCACCAGCAGGTTCGCGTAGTTGTTGTGCGCGGCGATGTCGTCCGGGTCCAGCTCCAGCGCGCGCAGGGCGTGCTCCTCCGCCTCGGGGTACCGCTCCTGAAGCCGCAGCACCACCGCCAGGCTGTTGTGCGGCCGCGCCCAGTCCGGCTCGAGCGCGATGGCCTTGCGCAGCTCCTCCGCCGCCTCCTCCAGCCGCTCCGGCGACCGCGCCACCAGACTGCCCAGGGAGGCGTGGGGCCAGCTCCAGTCGGGGGCCGCCATGGCGGCGCGGCGGTAGAGCGCCTCGGCGGACGACGGGCTCCCCTCGCGCTGAAGCTGCACCGCGGTCACATAGAGCGCCCCCGCGTCGTCCAGCTCGTGCTCCTCGGCGGCCGCCGCCGCCAGGCGCACGGCGGACCGGGTGTCGTCGCGCCAGGCCGCCGGATCCTCCGTGAGAAGGTCCAGCGCGCGGGCGACGCGGTCCCCGGGCGACTCCGCCGCCGGGGCCGGGGCCCCGTCCGGCCACTGGCGGCACACGAGCACGCCCGCCGCGAAGAGCAGCGCCGCCAGCGCGATTTTCCATGCCACACGCACCGGTTGCATTCCTGTGCCCGGAAAGCCGCCCGCGTCCCCCTGGACGCGCGCAGTCTTCCCCCTGTCAGTGTACTATACCCGCGCACGCCGCGGGCGTGTCAGGGGAAGGACGCCGCCGCGGGCGGAATGGACTAAATGGACGATATGGACTAGATGGACAGGCTGGGGGCCGGGCGCTTTGTCCCCCTGTCCGCCTCGTCCATATCGTCCATCCCGTCCATATCGTCCATCCCCGTTCTCCCGCCCCCCGACTGGATTCTCCGGTTCCGCTCGGCTATGCTTTGGGGCGGCGCGTTGGCCGCCTCCGCGCGGGTGCGGGGGCGCGGCGCCGCCGCAACCCAGGGAGACAACCGACATGTCCGGCAGCCACGACCCCTCCAGCCCCACCCGGCGGGCCTTCCTCCAGCGCACCACGACCACGGCGGCGGCCGCCGCCGGGGTGTTTTCGGTGCTTTCGCGCGCGGCGCGGGCGGACGCGGCGGCGCCGCTGAAACTCGGGCTGGTGGGCTGCGGGCGGCGCGGCACGGGCGCGGTGATGAACGCCCTGGACGCGGACCCCAACGTGACGCTGGTGGCGATGGGCGACCTGTTCCCCGACCAGATGGCGAAGGCGCGGGAGAAGTTCGCGGCGCGGGCGGACCGCGTGAAGGTGACGGACGAGACCTGCTTCACGGGCTTTGACGCGGGCGCGAAGGTGGCGGCGTGCGACGTGGACGTGGTGATGCTCTGCGACCCGCCCGGATTCCGGCCGGCGCACTTCCAGGCCGCCGTGGAGGCGGGCCGTCATGTGTTCATGGAGAAGCCCGGCGCCGTGTGCCCGGCGGGGGTGCGCTCCGTCCTGGCGACGGCCGCCCTGGCCGACCAGAAGGGGCTGTGCGTCGTGGCGGGCACCCAGCGCCGCCACCAGAAGCCCTACCAGGAGGTCATCAAGCGCATCCAGGACGGGGCCGTCGGCGACATCGTGTCGGCGAGCTGCTACTGGATCGGCGATTTCGACTACTACCCGGCGGTGCTCCGGCAGGACGGCTGGTCGGACGTGGAGGCCCAGATCCGCAACTGGAACTACCACGCGTGGCTCTCGGGCGACCACATCGTCGAGCAGCACCTGCACAACATCGACGTGATCCACTGGGTTCTCGGCCAGAACCCGGTCAAATGCCTCGGCATGGGCGGCCGCCAGCAGCGGACGGGTCCGGAGTTCGGCCACATCTTCGACCACTTCGCCGTGGAGTTCGAGTATTCCGGCGGCGTGCTGGTGCAGAGCCTCTGCCGCCAGATGAAGGGCACGGAAAACCGCGTGAACGAGCACGTCGTTGGCACCCGGGGCACGGCGGTGCCCGGCAACAGCATCCGCGGCGGAAAGAAGCCCTACACCTTCCGGGGCGACGCCTCGGACCCCTATGTGCAGGAGCACGCCGACCTGTACGCGGCGATCCGCTCGGGCATCCGGATCAACGAGGCGCACGCCCTCGCCCACAGCACCCTGGCCGCCGTCATGGGCCGCATGTCGGCCTACACCGGCCAGACCGTGACCTGGGACTTCGCCCTCAACCAGAGCACCCTCGACCTCATGCCCAAGAACCTGGCCTTCGGCGACCTGCCCCAGGCCCCCATGGCCATGCCGGGGGTGACCCCGCTGGTCTGAGGGCGTGACACGCCCGGCCCGGATGCGCTACCATGCGCCCATGGCCGAGCATGTCCTTGAGATGCGCAACGTGACGAAGCGGTTCCCCGGCGTGACCGCGCTGGACGGGGTGCGCCTCGCCGTGCGCCCCGGGGAAATCCACGCGCTGGTGGGGGAGAACGGCGCGGGCAAGTCCACGCTCATGAAGATCCTCGCCGGGGCGCAGCCCATGGACGAGGGCGAGATTCTTATTGACGGCATGCCCGTCCGCATCCGCACCCCCCACGACGCGCAGGCCCTCGGTATCAGCATGATCCACCAGGAGTTCAACCTGGTCCCGCGCCTGAGCGTGGCGGAGAACATCTTTCTCGGCCGCCTGCCGTCGCGCGGGACCCCGCGCCGCGTGGACTGGCGACGCGCGAACGCCGACGCGGGCGACGCGCTGGCGCGCATCGGCTCGGACATCGACCCGCGCCGCCCCGTGGGGGAGCTGAGCATCGCCCAGCAGCAGATGGTGGAGATCGCCAAGGCCCTCACGGTCAACGCCCGCATCCTCGTGATGGACGAGCCGTCGGCCACGCTGACGGACCACGAGCTGCGGGCGCTCTTCCGCCTCATCCGCGAGCTGCGGCGGCAGGACATCGCCGTCGTCTATATCTCCCACCGCCTCGAGGAGCTCTTCGAGATCGCCGACCGCGTCACCGTCATGCGCGACGGAACCTGGGTCGGCACGCACGACGTCTGCGACCTGACCCGCGAGGACATCATCCAGAAAATGGTGGGCCGCGAGCTGGCGAACGAGTACCCCGTGAATCCCCGGCCCCGCGGACCCGAGCGCCTGCGCGTCGCGGGGCTGTCGCGGCACGGCGCCTTCGAGGACGTGTCGTTCTCCCTGCACGCGGGCGAAATCCTCGGCCTCACCGGCCTCGTGGGCGCGGGACGCACCGAGGTCGCCCGCGCCGTCTTCGGCGCCGACCGCGCCGACCGCGGCACGGTCTTCCTCGACGGCGCGCCGGCGCGCATCCGGTCGCCCCGCGACGCCGTCCGCCTGGGCATCGCCCTGCTCACGGAGGACCGCAAGGGGCAGGGCCTCGTGCTGAACATGTCCGTCCGCGAGAACGTGACGCTGTCCAACCTGGGCGCGCTGGGGCCGGGGCCGCTGCTCCTGCCCGGGCGCGAGCGGGCCCCCGCGGAACGGCTCTCGCGGGAGCTCCAGGTGAAAACCCCGTCCATCGAGCAGGCCGCGCGCTTCCTCAGCGGCGGCAACCAGCAGAAGGTCGTGCTCGCCAAGTGGCTCTTCACCGGCGCGCGTGTGCTCATCTTCGACGAGCCCACCCGCGGCGTGGATGTGGGGGCCAAGGCGGAGATCTACCGGCTCATCGACCGCCTCGCCGCCGACGGCGCGGCCCTCCTCGTCATCTCCAGCGAGCTGCCCGAAATCCTCGGCATCTGCGACCGCATCCTCGTCATGCACGAGGGCCGCCTGCGCGGCGAGCTCCCCCGCGAGGGCACCACGCAGGAGGACATCATGCGCCTCGCGACGGGGGGGTGAGGGGAGTCTGGAGTCTGGAGGAAGAGGGGAACATCGGACGGATCGGTCGGATCCGACGGATCAGTCGGATGGGGGGCGGTCGGACACGTCGGACCGGTCTGACAAGTCTGACCCGTCCGACCTCTCCGCCGGCCGCCTGTCGGGCTTCAGCAGCCCCAGCCCGGCCTCCCAGGCCTGCTGGGGGGTGATCCGGGCGAGCAGCTCGGGGCCGCGGGCGCGGTCTATGGGCTTGTCCGGCGGGGTGTCGCCGCCGTAGAGGACGGCGCAGGGGGGGCGCAGGGGGCCGTGCATGCGGGGGTCCGTGCCGCCGAACAGGCCGACCACGGGCACGTTCACCGCCGACGCGATGTGCATGGGGCCCGTGTCGCCGCCGATGAACAGGTCGCTGCGCAGCAGGAGCGCCGCCAGATGCTTCAGCGTGGGGGTTTCGGGGGCGATTTC
>JAKPUV010000187.1 GCA_029554925.1 Candidatus Hydrogenedentota bacterium
GGCCTCCAGATACTCGTTGTGCGCGTGGAAGTTCTTCATGCCTTTGAGGGCGAACCACCGCTGCTCAAAGGGTGTCCAGTATTCCGCGTTGGACAGCGCGTAGTTTCCGGGGCCGACACCGGTCACGGGGTGGTCGCGGAAGATTTCCGCCGCGCCCAGCCAGCCGTTGTAGCGGAGCACCATGGACCCGTCGCTGGGGAACCACAGCCCCTCCCGTGCGTGGTTTCGGGCCATGAGAAGTCCCGCGCCCGCCGACAGCACCAGCACGGCCAGCAGGAGGGACGCGGCCGCTCGGGCGGCGGGGGCCTTCACCCGGCGGCCCGCAAGGTGAAACGAGACACAGAGCACGAGCGCCGCCGCCAGCGCCAGCGGACCGCCGCGCATGCCGGTGGCGTGGAGGTGCAGGAGCAGGGCGGCCAGGGGGATCAAGGCAAGACCGTTTCGGGGGACCATCACCGCGGCGGCGGCGATGCCCAGGGCCAGGGCGTGGCCCGCGATGTTGGGGTTGCCGAAGGTGGCGGGCAGCAGCCGGTATTCCGCCACCTCGCGGTTGGACCAGGGGAAGGGGTCATGGCCCAGACGCTGGGCGAGGGCGTATCCGGCGGCGGCCGTCATGGCGGCAAGAAAGAACCCCGTCCAGCGGAAGAACTGCCGGGGAGTCTCCATGCACCAGGCGGCGCCGGTGGCCGCCAGGGCGAGGAGCACGGGGTAATGGAGGGAGAAGAGGGCGTTCTGGGGAAAGGGCGAGCGCAGGGCGCATGCGGCCTGCCACGCCACCCATGCCCATGCCACGACCACAAAAGGCGGGGTCCGCGCCGCGCGCGGCCGCGAAAACCCCGCGGCAAGCGCGAAGACCGCGCCAAACACGGCGGTGAGCATGGTTTTGGGCGGGGAGCCGGGGTCGAGCGTCGCGGGCGACAGGGCCAGCACCAGGGCGCACACCCACAGCGCCGCGGCCGCGCGCAGCGTCCGCCGAAGGAGTCCGTCCCCGCCGGCGGTCATATCCCCTTGCCCCAGAGGATGGAAATGACCAGCATGAACCCCAGCGCCCCGGCCACGAGATACCCGGCGATGCCGAGGTGGACCATGCTGCTGTTGG
>JAKPUV010000201.1 GCA_029554925.1 Candidatus Hydrogenedentota bacterium
TCCCCCGCGGCGAAGGAGGGCGCGGTGTACGACGTGACCGTGGCGCGGGACGCGGAGGGGACCGATGTGCTGTGGCACGCGGAGGGTTTGGAAACCGCCCACGCGGCCCCCGAACTCGGCCGCGACGCGGCGGCCGGGCCCGTCTTTCTGAGCGTTTCGACGCGTGTCGGCGGCGCGGCGGTATCCGCCGTGGGCTCGCCGCTCCGCGTGGTGGTGGACCCCGCGCTGCCCTCGCGCATGAGGGGGACCGTGCTCGACGCGCCCCTGCGCGGCACGCCCGACCCGGCGGCGGGCGCGGTGCTGGCCGCCGAAAACCTGTCCCCCGCGCCCGGCCCCGACGGCGCGGCGGACGGCGCCCTGCGCTTCGACGGCAGGGCCTCCAAGCTCGTCTATGACGCCCCCGGCTTCCCCACGCGCAACCACACCCTGTCCGTCTGGTTCCGCGCCGAAGCCCCCGACCCCGCGAACAAGGGCTGGCAGGAGATCGTGTCCGCGTGGTATCAGGGCGGCTGCGACCCCCTGCGCCTCGCGTTGACGGGCGGGCAGCTCGTGGTCCGCATTGAGCACCCCATGGGCACCTTCCAGACGCCCGGCGTGCCCGTGGCGCGCGGCGAATGGATCCATGCCGCCGTCGTGAAACGCGGCGCGGCGATGAAACTCTATGTCAACGGCGCCGAGGCCGCATCCCTCGCCGTGCCCGAAGTGCTTGCCACCGACGCGAAAGCCCTCGGCGTCGGCTGCAACCCCCTGCATTCGGAGTTGGAGGGTTTCCACGGCGACATCGCCCGCGTCCAGTTCCGGCGCGAGGCGCTGGACGACGGAACGGTGAAGGCGCTCGCGCAGACGCGGTGACGCCGACAGCGCCGGGGCGCGCCCGATTTACGGCGCGACGCGCGGCTTGCCGGCGGCGGCCCGCGCCGCCTCCAGACGTTCCCGGCAGCGGCGGCAGTCCGGATGTTCCCGGGTCATTCTTTCCCACTCCCGGACGCGCCCCTCCGCGTCTCCGGTCTTGGTGAAAATCGCATCCACCAAGTCCCCCGTCCGTTCAGCCTCGGGGAACCGCGACAGCACGGCGCGGTATTCGGTCAGGGCCCCCTCGAAATCCCCCGTCCGCGCCAGCGCCCGCCCCAGATGAATGCGGTGCCACAACTCCTCCGGATCCAGCGCCGCGGCGCGCCGGAAAAGCACGGCCGCCGCCGGATGCGCGCCGTCCAACAGCCGCCGCCCCTCCCGCGCCAGCGTCTCCGCCGCCTCCTTGCGCGCCGGTCCGGAGAGCTCCATGAGGGCGTCCAGATGTTCGGCGGCGTCCGCCGGATCCCCGGATTCCACCAGAAGCGCGGCGAGGCGGGCCCGCGCCTCGCCGAAAGACGGATTGCGTTCAACGGCCTGCGCCAGCGGAGCGGCCGCGTCCGCCCGGGCGCCCGCGTCCATCAGGGCCGCGCCCAGGCGCCAGAGAGCCGTGGGGGAGTCCGGGCACGCCGTGAGCGCCGCCCGCCATTCCCGCACGCGCCCCTCCGCATCCCCCCGGTCCAGATACACGGCATCAATCAGGGCGCTCGTCCGTTCAGCCTCGGGAAACCGCGCCCGCACGGCGCGGTACTCGGCCAGAGCCCCCTCCCAATCGCCCGCACGCGCCAGCGCCATTCCCAGATGTATCCGGTGCCACAACTCCTCCGGATCCAGCACCGCGGCGCACCGGAAGATCGCCGCAGCAGCAGCCGGGTCCGGGCCTTCCAGCAGCCGCAGCCCCATGCGCGCCCACTCCCGCACCCACAGGCGCGCGTGTACGCGGGCCTCCGCGGGCATCCTGTCGGGCAGGGTCCGCACCGGATCCAAGTCCCCCCCGGCCGCCTGTGCCGCGGCAAGATGCGCCGCTGATTCCAAGTCGTCGGGACACAGCGCGAGGGCGCGGCGGAGGGCCTCCGACGCCGCTTCGGGCCGGTCCGCCCGCACAAGGGCCTTTCCCAGCCGGGCATGCGCGCCCCCAACTTCCGGAAAATCGCGGACGAATCCCTCCCAGAAGACCACGAGGTTCTCCGGACCTTGCCCCTGGGGGAAAAGCTCCTCCAGCACGGAGCAGGCAAAGGATGCGTGCATGGGCTCCGCCGCGGCCCGGGCCAGGAGTCTGTAAGCCCCGTCCCGTTCCCCCGCCGCGGCGAGAGCCCGGGCGGTGGACACGGGATCAGACTCCTTCTCCGAGGGGGACGCCATCCATGTCGGCCGGACGGCGTTCTCCCGTCCGCAAATGGCCCCATCTTCCGGGTTCCACGCGCTGAACAGGGACGGAACAGCGGCCTCCGACTCGAAGGGAAGATAGGCCATCCGCGCCCGGAATGTCTGTGTCGCCCCGATCTTTGGCGCTCTGAGCACCCACTGCCAGTCCCAGGCGGGGGACGCGTCGTTCTCGCCCCAGTTCCACAAGGCAAAGCGCGTCTCGTCCGTTTCCCGGAACATCATCACGAGAGCCATGGGGTCGTCACGCGTCGCCGTGAAACCGTCGCCGTCCACCCGCCCGTAGTAAAAGGGACGCGTGAACCGGACCGTTTCGGACTCCACCAGGTTGAACGCGCGGAAATCCGGCAGGAGCGGCAACGGCGGGACTCCGTCCCGCGCGACGGTGCCCGTCTGCGGGTGGCCGGCATCGTCTATCTCTCCAAACGCGGCCCACTCCCCGCCGGGGCCGGAAAAACGCATCTCCGGAGAGAGCGCCTTGTTCATGTAGCTCGCCCACATGAAGGCCAGATAGCCCAGGGGAGCCTCCTCCGCGCGCGGAGTCACCTCAAACGCCACATCCACGAAGGGGCCGACCGCAAAGCTGTAGACCGCGCGGCAGTCCACCGCCCACGAGGCCGTTTCCGAGGGCCAGGACACCGCCACCTTTGCCGGAGAGAAGACCTCCACACGCATCGGGTCGTGGCGTGGCGTGAAGCACTGGCGCCTTCCATCCCCGGGACAGCCGTTGAGCACATGCTCAAAGTTGAGGTTGACGGTCTCAAACACCGGCGACCACGGGTGCCGCGCGTGGCAGAGTTTGGTGATTCCAGCGCCCCAGTGGTCCCCGTGGATGGCCGTCGCGGCGAACCACCCGGACAGGTCACCGCCCGCCATGCAGGCATAGAACGCCGGCACCCCGTCCTCGGAAACCTCCACAGTGACCGGGGCTCCAGGGGGGGGCGCAGACTCCTGTGAGAAGGAGGCGCCCACCTCCACGTCGCCGTCCATTGCAACGGTGACCGCCGTCCCCGTCCCCGTCACCGGTCCGGTCCAGACGGCGTGGTTGCCGGGGGCCGCAGGCTGCGCCTGCAGGAGGACCACATCCCCGCGCCGGAACAGGTATTCTCCGGGCGGCGGGAGCAGCGTCCCGTCCGCCGGGCCGCCCGTCTTGCTGACCACAAGCCGGACGGTTTCGCGGTCAAACAACGCGGTGATTGTCATTTCGCCGCTTGCGGACACTTCGATTTCCGGCCGCGACGCGTCGCAGTCCGCGGGGACATCCCCCTCCCAGCGCAGAAAGCGGGAATGGGCGGCCGCTTCGGCGCGGAAGACCACACGCTCCCCCTCCGGATAGGTGTGCGCCGTGCCCGGTGTCCAGGAGGCCGCGGGGACAACCCGCCCGTTCCCCGGCCCCCGCTTGACCACCGTCACACGGGCCTCCGCCGCGGCCGAAGCCGTCGGCGGGAAGAGAGCCAGCGCCAGAAGCGCAGCCAGCAACCAGCAGCCCGCGCGCCTTTTCTCTGGCCCCCTATGGACGCCATATTGGGAAGACATCCCCGCATCTTATCAGAACGGGGGGATGACGGCCTCCTTCACGCTTCAGACCGCGCCGGTTTCCCCCAGCCGCCGCAGATGGGCGCGGAGCTGGAGCCGGGCCAGGTCGCGGAGGTCCGCCGGGGTGTCGTCGTAGGCGGCGTCGAGGAGGTCGTCCTCCGCGCGGAGGCCCCGTTTCAGCGCCTCGGCGATGCGGGCCTCGCGCTGGAGCCGGTGCGCGATGAGGCGGCGCAGGTGGCCGATGCCCTCCGCGCCGGGCATGGCCCAGCCGTGGGACGGCACCACCATGTCGAGCCCCTCCAGCGCCGCGGCGCGCTCCAGACTCTCCAGATACTGCGTCATGTCGCCGCCGTGCTCCGGGGACACAAGGATGGTGCCGGGGTTGGCGAAGAGGTCGCCGGAGAGCAGGGTGCGGGTGGTCTCCTCCAGAAAGGCGAGGTGCCCCGGGTCGTGGCCCGGCGTGTGCAGCGCCCGCAGCCGCCAGGGCGGGTCGCCGGCCGCCGCCAGCACCCCGCCGTCCCCCAGGGGCCGCGCGCCGGGGAAGCCCGCCGCCGGGTGCGCCCACACCGGCACACCATGCCGCGCCGCGAGAAAGTCCGCCGCGCCCGCGTGGTCGCCGTGGGCGTGCGTGAGGGCGACGCCCGCCACCGCGCCGCCGAGGGTGCACAGGTCGTCCAGCCGCGCCGCGAGGCGCTCCCGCTCCTCCCCCGCCACGGGGCCGGGGTCCACGACGATCATCTCCCGCCAGCCGACGACAACACAGTTGGTGTGGGTGGCCGGGGGCAGCGTCTGCGTGCGCAGGGGGATCATGTGGATGCCGGGCCGCGATTCGATGAAGTCCGCACGGAGGTCGTCCACCCCCGGCGGACGCCGCAGCCGCTCCAAGGCGGCGTCCGGCGCGAGGGCCGCCAGGCTCCGCAGGACATAGGCGACAGGGGTGGACAGGCGGATGCCGCCCTCGCGCCAGCGGGCCAGCGCCGCCGCCGGGGTCAGCCAGTCCAGCCCGCAGATCTCATCGTCCGGCCCGCCGGAAAAGGCGGGGGGACAGCTTGTCCGACGGCACAGGAAATACTGGGTGTCGTAGCGGATGGGCGAGAAGGACGGCGTGATCCAGCGGCCCGCGGCGGTGAAGGCCGCCGCGTCCACGCGGCACCCGCACTCCCGGAGCCACACGGAAAACCGGAGCTCCCCGCGGTTCAGCGCGGCGCGCGCCGTCTCCAGCGCGTCCGGGCCGGGCATCGGCCCGTCCACCAGCAGCATCCCCGTTTCCTCGAACGTCTCCCGGACCGCCCCCGCCAGAAAGGGGTCCGGGGCGCCGTTCACCAGGGGCACCTCCGCGTCATCCGGCACGAGGCTGCCGCCGAGAAAGGCGTGGTGGCCGCCCATGAAGGGAAGTGCAGGGTTACGCCTCCCGAGAAGGACGGCCCCGCCCCGCGACAGGTCGCAGACCACCAT
>JAKPUV010000203.1 GCA_029554925.1 Candidatus Hydrogenedentota bacterium
GTCGCCCGCCGCCAGTTCCAGCACCGCGCCGTTAATGACCACCGCGTCCATGATTCGCCCTTTCCATGCCGCCGCCGACATTGTGGGCCAAAGCCCCGCGCCTGCGCAAGCGGGAGGGCAATCCATGACCGCCGGAGGAAACGGGCGGGAGGATGCGCAGTGGCGGGAACGAGATGGCTTCGCTTCGCTGCTAATGAAGTAAGTCGGCGAGAACGCCCGCAATGTAGACGCGCCATCTTGGCGCGTTCTTTGGGCCAACGAAAACCCCAAGAACGCGGCAAGATGCCGCGTCTACGTTTTCGGCGCTCCCGCAGCCCTCAGTTCTTTGACGGAATTTCCGGCCCCGGCGGTCAGGGGCTCGCCATGACGCGAGAACAGCCGTCATGGCGAGCGAAGCGAAGCCATCTCGTGACCGCCAGCGCACGGATATTAGAACAGCACCACGTCCACTCGCTTCGCGTTCTTGCCGCCGGGGTGGAAGAGGAGGATGTCCTCCGCCGGGTTGCCGTTCAGGGACACGGGCTCGGCGATGCCGAAACTCGGGATGTTCACGGAGGCGCAGGGCTTGGAGGCGAGAAACTGCTCCTTTTCCCCCGCGCGGACCACCAGGGTGTCGCCGGACTTGCCGTAGGCCACGTCCAGCCGGCCGTCGCCGGTGAAGTCGCCGAAGGTGTAGGCCACGCGCTCGCGGCCCTCCGGCGCCTCCATGGTGATGTTGGTCGAAAAGGTGGGCTTCTTGCCGAAGTCCGTCCCGTTGAACAGGTACACCTCGGAGTGGATGGCGATCTTGCCGCGCACGAAATAGTTGATGAAATTCGTCACCCCCAGGGGGATGCTGATCTGGACAATGTCCTGCCGCCCGTCGCCGTCCACGTCCTTCAGCACCGGCGCGGAGACGCCGCCCTTGAACGTGAACTCCGCCGCCGGGGTCTCCGGGTAGGTGAAGGGCTTCTCCGCGAGGTAGACATGCGTCTTGGCGACCATGTTCACCGTGCCCTTCACCTGTGTCACCACGAGGTCCGGCAGGCCGTTCCCGGAGATGTCCTCCATCGCCGTGTTGGCGTCCCACTTCTCCTCCAGCGTCATGGGCACCTTGAACCGGTGCGTCTCCTTCCATCCCCCGCCTGAGGCGAAGTCGGCGTACTCGTCGCTGAGAAAGGCCAGGGCTTTCGTTGTCTGCCCCGGCAGCGTGAACGGGTGGACCGCCGGAAGCCGGTGGGTGATGTGGGTGGACTCATAGCGGCGGATCTCGCTGCGCACGTCGCAGGCGACCGTGGCCACCGGGCCGTCCAGCCGCTGCAGGAGCAGGCCCGACGGTGACGGGATCAGCCAGACATCCCGCCCATCGCCCAGCAGGTCTACGGCGGCTTTCTTGAGGAAGACGGGTTCCCGCGACCCGCAGGGGAGGAGGGAGGGAAAGCGCGTCTCGCCGGTCTTTTCAAACGCGCCGTTGCGGAACGCGTGGACCGCCGCGCCGTAGGCGTCCAGCACCACCGCCTCCTTCGGCGGCGCGCCGTCGCACTCCGCGAGCATGACCGGTCCGGACATTTCCGGCAGCGGGAGGGAGGCGCTGGGTGCGGCGGGGTACCCTCCGGCATCGTCGGCGAGGAAGAGGGCGATCTCCTTGTCCAGGGGGGACGCCTCCTCGTCCGAGCAAAGGAGCAGGATGTCCGTCCGCCCGTCGCCGTTCAGGTCTGCCGTCTCCACATCCCAGACATTGGCCCTGGCGGTGAGCGTGAAGACCCGGGGGGAATCGGAGGCCGCGCCGAGCAGCGCGGCGAGCAGGAAACATGCGCACCCCATGGGAGATCTCCTGGGCGGTTGGTTTCAGGTGCCGGCGGGGTGGACACCGCCGCCATAATACCGGATTTTTCCGGTTCCGTCACGCGGCCGGATTTTGCGCGTCACTCCAGCAGGGCGATCTTGTCCGCGAGCTCCTTCGCCCGTTCCCGCAGGGCGTCGAAAGCGGCGCGGCGGGCGGGGTCGGTCTCCTGCTCCGCCTCGGGGGCCATCCGTTCCAGCACGCCCCGCACCATGTCCATCTGCTCGCGGAGCAGGGAAAGCACGGCGGAGGGGTCGGGTCTGCGGGTCTTGAGCAGCGCCCGGGGCCCGGACACCCCGACGGCGCCGTCGAGCTCGGCCTCCGGGGGCCCCTCCAGCAGAATCACCTCGCCGTGGGCGCGCAAAAAATCGACGAGAGTTTCCTCGGTGATGCCGGAGTCCGGCTCCTCGCGCAGGCAGTGCGCCAGCAGCGTGCGCACGGGGACAAAGGGGTTGGCGGCCTGGCGCAGGTAGTTCAGGCACCGGGTTTCGATGTTCTCAAGGTTCACGCGCCGTTCTCCCCGGACCGGCCGGAAGGCTCCTCCAGCATGTCCGTTTCCCAAAGCTCCCAGGTCTCGCGGCGGATGCGGACCGTCTTGATCTCGTGCGGCGCGAAGCGCAGCTCCCACGTCTTGCCAAAATACGGCAGGTGCAGCGTGGTGGTGGCCTCGCGGCCGTCGGTCTCATAGCCGCGCAGCACCAGGTCCGCGCCGTCCTCGCTCTGCTTCACCACAGTGAGCAGCACGTTCGCGGCCTCCGTGCCCACAAGGCTCGCCACGGGCGGCCTGGGGCCGGGATGGGCGGACTCGATGTGGACGATGGGGGGCGCGTTCAGCTCCCAGGCGCGTTTCGGCGCGCCGGCCTCGCGCCACCCGCCGGCATGCGGCAGCAGGCCCAGCCGGACCGTCTGCCACCCCTGGTCCATGACGGGCCAGGCGGCGCGGGTATCGTGGCGTCCGTTGTCGTGGTGGGCGTAGGCCGGGCTGCGCAGGAGGGTCACGCGCACCACGCCGTCCCGGACGTCATACCCGTATTTGGAGTCGTTGAACACGGCAAACCCATAGGGGAGTCCGTCCACGGCGCCGGTCAGGTCGACCCACTGCTGGCCCGGCTCCTCCTCGCCCGTGGCGGGGCGCTCGGTGTGGCCGTAGGGGGCCTCGTAGGCGGCCGCGCCCCCGGCGATACGGGTCTCAAAGGCTAGTTTCAGGGTGGTGTACGCCTCCTGCCAGTTCACCCGCAGGACGCAGTCAATGCGCGGGGAGTCGCGGTAGAGGGTGGTTTCCATGACGGCCTCGGA
>JAKPUV010000208.1 GCA_029554925.1 Candidatus Hydrogenedentota bacterium
GCGGAGACGGACGCGCCGGTGGTCAACGACCAGAGCGCCGCGCTGGACTTCACAAACGAGGGCGGCGTGGGCGGCAAGATCCGCCTGCTGAAGAACATCTTCGGCCTGTGGCTGGTGCAGGAGTGCCGCCGGTCCTGGGAGCGGGCCGGCCAGACCGCGGACTACGCCACGCTGACGGCCGAGGCCGCCGCCGCGGAGCCCTTCCGGTCGGTGCTGAAGAACATTGACGACCCGCGGCTGATGGCGCCGCCGGACATGGCGGCCCTGATCCGGGAAATGTGCGCCGAGGACGGACAGCCCGTGCCGGAGACGCGCGGACAGGTGGTCCGCTGCGCGCTGGAGAGCCTGGCGCTGAAGTACCGGCGCACCCTGCGCGCCCTGGACGGCCTGCTCGGACGGCGCACGGAGGTGCTGCACATCATCGGCGGCGGCACGCAGAACAAACTGCTCAACCAGATGACGGCGGACGCCTGCGGCGTGCGCGTGGTGACGGGGCCCGTCGAGGCGACCGCGCTGGGCAACATCGGCGTGCAGGCCATGGCTGCCGGGGCCGTGGGGTCGCTGGCCGAGATGCGCCGGATCATCGCGGACTCGATCGAGCTGGAGCAGTACGCGCCGAAGGACACCGCCGCCTGGGACCGGCTCGACGCCTGACCCGGCGCGCCGGGCTCAGAGGTCTCCCTGCTCGTCCCGGGCCAGTTCGGCAAGCATGCCCCACGCGAGGGACATCGGGAAGGGCTCGTCCTCCGTGCCCGCGGCGTCCGTGGGCGGGTTGGCGCGGGGCACCCAGCGCACAAACTCCGCGTGGCCGTCCATGTACAGCACGTTCGCGCCGCCGGGAATGTGGTTGAACATCTCCGCCGTCGTGCCCACCTTGTCCCACACCACGGGAATGGACGACTGCGCCGTGTCGGCGGCGCCGGGACTGTTGATGTCCGTGATGAAGAACCGCTCAATGCCCTCGCGCAGGCGGTACATGGTCAGCTCGGAGGCCGGCGCGATGCGGGCGTTTCCGGCGTGGACGAAGGTGAAGTCCTCGTCGTTGCGCTGTTCGACCAGGTCGTACTGCCCCTGCATCCAGGGCTGGACCACGCGCTCGAAATACGCGCCCAGGAAGAATCCCTGCCCCCACACCACGGGCACCAGCCAGGAGTTGTCGGGGACCACCCAGCCGAAATAGACGTAGGAGCGGTCGGCGGGCAGGATGTCCGATCCGGGAACGTACTCCCCGTTCCGCGGATCGCCGTCCATGCGGTCCACGAGAATGCGGCCCGAAGCGTCCGCGAAATCGCCGCCGGGCTCGAACACGCCGGAAAGGTCCTCCGAGTCCGACGGGCAGAAGAGGCTGTTGACGTCCGTCAGGTATTCCGGATAGGACGATTTGAGCGAGAACAGCAGGTTGACGACCCGGATGGACTTCGGGGGAAACTTCTGCCCCGGAGCCTCGCCGCTGTACATCTTGAGCACCAGCCCGAGCTGCTTCAGGTTGTTCTGGCAGGAGGCCCGGCGGGCCGCCTCGCGCGCTCGGGAAAGCGCCGGCAGCAGGATCGCCGCCAGGATGGCGATGATCGCGATGACCACCAGCAGTTCTATCAGTGTGAAGGCGTTCCTTCTGCCCATGTCCGCGTTCCTTGTTGCCGTCCGCGGCGTCACCCTTCGTTTGATATGACCGGCGGCGCGGCGGTATGGTTTCCGTCCCGCCCCCGGCGGCGGCAACCCACGGGAACACGCGCATGAGCCAGGAAACCGCGACGCTGACCCTCCACTGCGAGGACGTCAAGGGCATCGTCTACCATGTGAGCCGTTTCATCTTCGAGAACGGCGGCAACATCATCAACGCGCAGCAGCACGCCGAAACGCTGGACAGCCGCTTCTTCATGCGCGTGCATTTCGACTGCTCCGGCATGGGGCGCTCGCGCGGGGAGCTGCGCGGGGACCTGGCAAAGCTCGCGGCGGAGTTTGGCATGGAGACCTCCCTCTCCTTCTCCGGCGAGCGCAAGCGCATGGCCGTGCTTGTGTCCAAGTATGACCACTGCCTCTACGACCTGCTCCTCCGCCACCAGTACGGCGAGATCAACGCGGACATCGCGCTGGTCATCGGCAACCACCCCGACCTGGAGCCTGTGGCGGCCGGGTTCCGGGTGCCCTTCTTCACGGTCCCCGTGCCCCCCGGCGGCAAGGAGGCCGCCGAGGCGCGGATGCTGGAGCTGCTGCGGGCGCACCACGCCGACTTCGTCGTGCTGGCCCGGTACATGCAGATCCTGACGCCGTCCTTCATTGACCACTATCCGCACCGGGTCATCAACGTGCACCACGGGTTCCTGCCGGCCTTCAAGGGCGCCAAACCCTACCATCAGGCCTATGAGCACGGCGTAAAACTCATCGGGGCCACCAGCCACTACGCCACCGCGGACCTGGACATGGGGCCCATCATCGAGCAGGAGACGCTGCGGGTGAACCACACGCACAGCGTGGAGGAGCTGGTCGCCCTCGGCCGCGACATCGAGCGAAAAGTGCTCTCCCTGGCGGTGCGCGCGCACGCGGACGACCGCATCATGGTCTACCGGCGGCGGACCATCGTATTCCGCTGAGACCCCGAAAACCGAAAAAAATGCTTGCAATGCAAAGGGTCTTGTGTTAGAGTACGGGCGTTCCGGAGGCGGTCCGTTTGCCGTTTCCGGTTGTCTGTCGATCAGCTCCCAGGTGTTCGAGTGTCAAAGTCCCGACCTTGCCAGTGCTGAGACGACGTTATTAGTGAAAGTCGGGCGATGCCCGGAACAAGGAGCTGTGAAGATGAACATTTATGTTGGCAACCTGTCGTACTCGACGCGTGACGAGAGCCTTCGGGCCGCGTTCGAGCAGTTCGGCCAGGTGGACTCGGCGCGCGTGATCATGGACCGCGAGTCGGACCGGTCGCGGGGCTTCGGCTTCGTGGAAATGCCGGTGGCCTCCGAGGGCCAGGCCGCGATCAAGGCGCTGGACAAGTCCGACCTCGACGGCCGGAACATCACGGTCAACGAGGCGCGGCCCAAGGCGGACAACGACCGCCGGGGCGGCGGCGGCTATGGTGGCGGCGGCGGCGGCGGTTACGGCCGCGGCGGCGGTCGTTACTAACCCTTCAAGGACATCGCGCAGGGGCCGGAGACCCGACACGGGTTTCCGGCCCCTCTTTTGCGCCCAACCCCCAGGAGAAGAGCATGACGCGCGCGCGCACGGGCGACCGGGTCGCCGTGACCTACCGGGTGACCCGCATGGGCGGCGAGGTGGTGGACGCCTCGCCGGAGGGTGCCCCCCTTGAACTGGCGCTCGGCGGGGGAAAGTACCTGCCGGGATTCGAGGCCGCCGTGGCCGGCATGGCGCCGGGAGAGTCAAAGGACATCGTGATCCCCCCGGAGGAGGCCTTCGGCGTGTTCGACGCCGAACTCGTCCTGGAGCTGTCGGCGGACCAGTTTCCGGAGGGAAGCGCCCCGGAGACCGGAAGCTGCTTCGTCATGGAAACGGAGGACGGGCGGCGGTCGCTGCTGACCGTGGTGGGCGTGGACGGGGACCAGGTGGTGGTGGACGCCAACCACCCGCTGGTGGGCGAGGCCCTGCGGCTGGAGGTCACCCTGGAGGCGGTGCTCGGCCCGGACACGCCCGAAGCGCCCGTCACCGGCGGAACATGAACTTCATCCGCTGGGACAGGGTGAACTGGGCGCCTTTGAGGTTCACGTCGCGCAGGACGGCCCCCTCCAGGTCCGCGCCCTTGAAGTTGGTGAACTTCAGTTTCGCGCCCGCCAGGTTCGCCTTCACCAGTCGGGCCTCGAAAAAGTTCGTCATCTCCAGGACGGCCTCGACCAGCACGGCCTCGGTCAGGTCCGCGCCCGACAGGTCGGCCTCCGTCAGGTCCGCCTGATAGAGGTTGGCGCGGCGCAGGTTGGCCCCGACCAGCGTCTGCTTCTTCAGGCTCACCCCCCCCATCGTGGCCTGCTCAAAGGACGCGCCCGCCAGGTTTGCCGCAAGCAGGTCCGCCTTGGTCAGGTCGGCCCCCGCCAGGACCGCGTTGCGCAGGTTGGCGCTGGACAGGTTGGCCGCGTAGAAATTGCAGTGGGTCAGATCCACCCCCTCCAGATTGGCCCCCGCGAGGATGGCGTTGGAGAAGTTCACCTCGCGCAGGTTGGCCCGGCGCAGGTCCGCCCCCGCCAAATCCATGCCCGACAGGTCGGGCTTGGAACCCGGCGTGGCCAGACGCCATTGGTTCCACTTGGCGAGTCCCTCGCGCATCTGGTTGACGTGCTGCGTGTACGCCATGTCCTGCTCCCGCAAGCGCGGACCCCCTCCCGCGCCGCTGTCAACCACACCGCACCTCATAAACAGTGTATCACATTGCGCAACGGGTAAAAAGGGGAAAAAACGTCAGGCTGCGGGTTCGGGGTCCACCTGCCCCTCGCGCAGGGCCATGGGCATGGGGGCGGGGCGGTCGCAGGCGCTCTCGATCCGCAGACGCGCGCCGGAAGCCGCCCCCTCGTGCAGGGCGTGCATGACGTCGAGAACATGGAACGCCAGACGGCCCGTGGCCCGGTGGGCGCGGCCGGTGCCGAGGGCGCGGGCCATGTCGGCGAGGCCGAGGCCGCGGGACTGCTCGCCATAGGAGTGGGTGAGGGGGATTTCGCGCCAGTCGTCGTGGCCGGGACGGAACACACGCACGGGGCCGCCGAATGTGTTGGGGTCGGGCACGATCATGGAGCCCTCGGTGCCGTGGATTTCGATGCACGGCAGGGTGGTGCGCCACACGTCGAAACTGGTGACGAGCACACCCACGGCGTCGTTGCGGAAGCGCAGCAGCCCCGCCACATGCGTGGGCACCTCGACGGGCACCCGCTTTCCGCGCTTGGGCTCGCTGGTGATCACGCGCTCGGGGAAGGTGATGCGGGTCTCGGCGGACACGGCGGCCACGGGGCCCAGCAGGGTGACGAGGGCGGTGAGGTAGTAGGGCCCCATGTCGAAGAGGGGGCCGCCGCCGGCGGCATAGTAGAACTCGGGGTCGGGATGCCAGCCCTCGTGGCCGTGGCACTGCATGAAGGC
>JAKPUV010000224.1 GCA_029554925.1 Candidatus Hydrogenedentota bacterium
AGGGCGTTGCGGTAGCGCAGGAGCTGGTCGTAGGCGGCGGACAGGTCCTTGTGCTTCCCCTTGTACTCCCAGCCGAAGAAGCCCCGCTTCCACACGTCGGCGAAGCCCTCGCCGCCCCCGTGCTTGGACACGCCGCGCTCAAAGCAGAAATGGTCGCCCGTGGGGTCGGCCGCCGCCGGAGTGGGGTGCCCGAAGACGTTGCACAGGTCCAGAAAATGCTCCTGCGCGGCGGAGCGCTCCTTAAGCTCCGCCTGCCGCCATTTGACGATAAACTCCTGCACCGTCATCATGGGGGCAATGGTAGCACGGCCAC
Organism: Candidatus Hydrogenedentota bacterium; assembly: GCA_029554925.1. GTDB lineage: Bacteria > Hydrogenedentota > Hydrogenedentia > Hydrogenedentales > CAITNO01 > JAAYBR01. The sequence continues at coordinate 314 of JAKPUV010000224.1, forward strand.
GCCGCTGGAACAAGCGCCGCGCGGACAGGGAACATCCGACCTGTCCCACGGATCCGACGGATCGGTCGGACAGGGCCTTTCTTCCCTGGGAACGCCACTCTCCCGAGTGGCCTCCCCTTGACCACCGCGGACGGATGCGGGGACTTCGGCAACAGCGCTGTATGCCCCGCCGCCGGTCGGACTGGGGTGGAAACTAAGATAGTACACTATAACATCCCTGCTATTGCAGGGCGGGGTCCGGAATGGTCTCCCCCCGCCGCTGGGCCATCCGCTCCGGTTCGGAGTAGGCGCCGTGGAAGGCGGCGTTGCCGTCGAGCCAGAGGTAGAGAATCCGCCATTCCTCATCGGACAGGGACAGGGCGGGCGCGTGGGTGGCGTCGCGGAGGATTGCGGCCAGGGGGCTCAGGTCGGCGGGCATCTCCCCCGGCCGGGTGGCAATCTGACTGATGCTCTCGCCGCCCCACTCGTACCAGCGCACATGGGGGCGGAGGCCGGCGTAGGCCCGGGGGAAGGGGCCCTCGTCGCCGTCATCGAGCCGGGGGACGGCCTTTCCCGGCCGGTCATGGCAGCGGACGCAGTGGCGGTCGAGCAGGGGCTGCACGAGCCGGGGGAAACTCCAGGGCCGGCTGCCGTCGGGGCCGGGGGTGATCTCGGAGGGCGGACGGGCCGCCGCCAGCGGACGGGGGTTCACCGCCCCGGCGGCGCGGCCGGTGGATTCGTGGCATCCCACGCAGCTCCGCCGCTCCCCCGGCTGGAGGTACACGGCGCTGCGCATGCCCTGGACGGCCCGGCCCTCGGCGTCCACCGCCTGGAAGGCGAGGGGCTTCAGGGCGGGGGCGCGGAACCGCGCGGAGCCGTCGGCCTCCACGGGGACGGTGCCCAGGAGCATGCGGGCGGACTCGGCGTTGGCGAAGCCGATGCGGGGATCGTTCGCCACGTGGGTCTCGCTCTTGGGAAGGAGCTGGAAAATGCGGAGTTCGGTGACGCGCCGCCCGGCGGGGAAGGCCAGATGGCTTTCATACACATTGGCCAGCAGGAACTCCCCCGTTTCCTTCTGGTCCGGCTCGCGGGCGTCGGGGATCACGGGGGGGGCGGGACGCGGGGCCAGGGGGATGGGATACATGCTGGAAATGCCGGGCTCCCGGAACAGGAGTTCCAGATTGCCGAAGCGGTCCATGAGGTAGAGGCCGGTTTCGGTGTCTTCCTTGGTTTTGGCGCTCATGCCGGGCAGGGGGTC
>JAKPUV010000235.1 GCA_029554925.1 Candidatus Hydrogenedentota bacterium
GGCCGCGCGATCATCAGCTCGGCGTCGCGCTCGGCCTTGGCATAGCGGTCACTCTCGGGCTGGAGCACCTTGTACAGCTGGCAGCAGGCTTTCACCTTGACCCAGCGGTTGTCCTGCCGAAAGCTGCGAATGCCGTCCTCAATGTCCCGCTGGATCATGCCCAGCGCGGCGCGGCCGTTCTCCGTCGCCGACATCTGCATCTTGACCCCGCTGAAACTGGCCACCACCGCGTCAACCGCATCACGGCCCATCCCCCCCTCGGCGAACAGGGTGCTCAGGTTGCCCTTGATGGTGGCGTAGTGCTGTTCAGGGCTGGGCTCCGGAGGGGGCGGCGGGGCCGCGGGCTCCGGAGGCGGCGGGGGCGGTTCGGGCGTGCAGCCCGGAAACGCCGCAAACAGCGCAAGCGCGCACAAAAGAACAACCGGCAGTTTCTTTCCCATCACGAAAATCCTCGCGTTTTCAAAGGGGCTCCTCGTGTGCAATGCTATCACAGCCCCCGGGAGGGATACAATCCCGCACCCGGAAACCGGAGAGGGAAAGGGGCGCCTTTCTGGTATGATAGCCGCGCCAAGGCGGGGTCTCCGCCCGGGCGCGAAACCCGCCGACAGGGCGCAAGGGAACACCGTACTCCGTTGACTGATTTCAAGGAAAACGCGGGCATCGCCGCGACGTTCACCGAGATGGGCAGGCTTCTCGAGCTGTCCGCGGACGAGCCCGCGCGCGTGCGCGCGTTCCTGCGGGTCGCGGACATTCTGCTCACCTCCGCCGAGTCCGTGGGCGTGCTCGCCCGCGAGGGCCGTCTGCGCGCGCTCCCCGGCATCAGCGCCGCCGCCGAACGGATCATCCTCGAATGGCTGGAAACCGGGCGGGTGGAACAGCTGGAGCGCCTGCGCCTGCGCGTGCCCGAAACCGTGCTGGACCTCCTCGAGGTGGAGGTGCTCACGCCCGCCCAGGTGCGCACCCTCTCCCTGGAATGCGGCATCGCCTCGGCCGACCAGCTGCGGGAGGCCTGCCTCGCCGGACGGATCGCCGACATGGACGGGTTCGGCGTGGAGATTGAAAGCCATATCCTGCAAAGCCTCCATTCCCTCGACGAGCGGCAGGGGCGCCACCGCATCAACCTCGCCTCCGCAGAGGCGGAGCGCATGCTGGGCCATCTGCGCGCCTCGGGCACGGTGATGGAAAGCTCCGTGGCCGGACGCGTCCGCCGCTGCCGGGAGCTGGTGGAGAAAGTCGTGCTGGTCGCCTCCGCGGACACCCCCCACGCCGCGGTCAGCGCCTTTCTCGCCACCCCCGGATCGGGGGAGGCCACCTACCGGCTGCACAGCTCCGCCAGAATCCGGATGGAGTCCGGCATACCGGCGGTCCTGCATGTGACGCAGCCCGAGCGCTTCGTCCCCTCCCTCGTCCACCATACCGGGTCCCGCGGGCACCACACCATGCTCCGCTACCATGCGGAGCGCCGCGGGCTGCGCCTCACGTCCAGCCAGCTGCTCAGGGCCGGGGGGGAGCCCGTTCCCTGCCGGGACGAGGAGGCCCTCTACCGCGCCGTGGGCCTGCCCTGGATCCCCCCCGAACTGCGGGAAAACACCGGCGAGTTCGATGTCAGGAAAACGCCCCGGCTCGTGGAGCCCGCTGACCTGCGCGGCGTCGTCCACTGCCACACCACCTGGTCCGACGGGCGGGACACCCTGGCCGACATGGCCCGCACGGCGCGCGAGCTGGGATACCATTACCTCGCCGTCACCGACCACAGCCAGTCGGCGGACTACGCCAACGGGCTCAACCGCGCCCGCGTGCTGAAGCAGCACGCCGAGATCGACCGGCTCAACGCGTCCCTCGCCCCCTTCCGCGTTCTCAAGGGCATCGAGGCGGAAATCCGCGTGAACGGCACGCTGGACTATGACGACGACACCCTCGGCCTCTTCGACGTGGTCGTGGTCTCCATCCACACCGACACCGACATGAGCCGCCGCGAGGCGACGCGCCGCGTCATCCGCGCCCTGGAGCAGCCCCGCGCCATGATTCTCGCCCACCCCACCGGACGCGTGCTGCTCAGCCGGCCGGGATACCTGCTCGACATGGACGCCGTGGCGGACGCCGCCGCCGCCAACAACGTGGCCGTCGAGATTAACGCCAACCCCTCCCGGCTCGACCTCGACTGGCGCCACCTGCGCCGGGCGCGCGACCGGGGCGTCAAGTTTGTCATCGGCCCCGACGCCCACCAGACCGCCGGCCTCTGGAACATGCCCTTCGGCGTGGGCATCGCCCGCAAGGGATGGCTGACGCCGGACGACATCCTCAACTGCAAACCCGCCGGGGATTTCCTGAAATGCCTCCGAAAAGGGTGACCGCCGCCGAACGGGAGCGCGCGGCGAACATCTACCGCGTCCTGGAGGAATGCTATCCGGATGTGCGCTGCACCCTCGACTACGGGAACGCCTTCCATCTCCTCGTCATGACCATTCTCGCCGCGCAATGCACCGACGCGCGCGTCAACCTGGTCTGCCGGACCCTCTTCACCCGCTTCTCCACCCCCCGCGACTTCATGAGCGCCCCCGCCGGCGCGCTGGAGCGGGAAATCCACTCCTGCGGGTTCTTCAACCAGAAGGCGAAGTCCATCCGCGAGACTTCGCGCATCCTGGAGGAGGAGCACGGCGGCGCGGTTCCGGACACGATGGAGGCCCTGCTGCGGCTGCCCGGCGTGGGCCGCAAAATCGCCAACGTGATCCTCGGCGAATGCCACGGAAAGCCCGCCGTGATCGTGGACACGCACTGCCAGCGCCTCGCCTTCCGCATGGGATTCACCAAACGGGAGGATCCGGCGGGCGTGGAGCGCGACCTCATGCGGCTCTGGCCCGAGGAGCGCTGGACCCTCTTCTCGCACCGCATGGTCTACCACGGGCGCGCCGTCTGCACCGCTCGTGCCCCCAAATGCGCCGAATGCCCCGTGCGGCCCCTGTGCCCCCGGAGAGGCCTCACGGCATCATCCCCAAGAAGAACAAAGGCAACATGACACCCGGCAAGGACCCAGCGAAGAAAAAGCCCGCAAGGAAGGCCTCTCCGGCGAGAAGAAAGCCGGCGGACCCCCATCAGCCCGACCTGTTTGACCTGGCCGGAGAGACCCCGCCCGCGAAGCCGAAACGCCCCCGGGCCAAGAAATCCCCCGGCCCGCCCGCAGCGGAAAAAAAGCCCAAGGCTGTTACAAAGGTCGTCCCCGCGCCGCGGCAGACCCCCGCCGCCTCCCCGGCGCCCGCCGCACGGCCCGCGGCGGCGGACAAATCCAGACGGATGGAGGCGGATTACGCCGGAGGAACCCCGCCCTCCACCGTGCACGTGCCCTATCTTTTCCTGGCCGTGGCAGCCTATGTCGCCGTGGTGCTGGTCTACGACACCTTCGTCACCCGGGGCGATGTGCGCACGATCAACTGGTCGGCCTTCGCCTGGCGGCCCGCGCATCTTGCGGACCTCCTCCAGCCCTTCGCGGGACAGGGCCCCACCAAGTGGCTCCGCGCCCCCCTGCTCGAGCGGTTCGACCTCTTCAAACTGACCGCCTGGGGGCTGATCCCCTTCCTGCTGTGCCTGTGGCGGCTCGATACCGGCTGGTTCGGCACCAGCCGGTGGAAACGCTCCGACCGCACCCTGCTCCTTGTGTGCTGCGTGATGGCCGTCGCCGCCGTGGGACTGGTCCGTTTTGTTCCCCAACTGGCCGAAATCTATCCCCCGGCCCCAAGCGGCTGGACCTTTTCAAAACGGCTCCTCATGTTTGGGGGAGGACTGTTGTGGGTCGTCTCCTGGCTGCCCGCGTACGAGTTTCTCCACCGCTACTTCCTCCTGCGCAGGGTCGCCGCCGACTTTCCCAAATATGGCTGGCTGGTCGTCCCCCTCAGCGACACGCTCTACCACCTCCAGAAACCGCCCCTGGAGGCGGCCGGCATGCTCGTCTTCTCCCTCCTCGCCACCTGGTGGACCCTCAAACGCCGCAACCTGCTCCTTCCCCTCCTCGTCCATCTGGTCATTGAGGTCGTGCTTCAGATCCTGCTCGTTGTCTGAGGCCCCTCACGGGGCCCCGGGCCGGCCCGTCTCGGCAACAGTGCCCTCCGGCACGGGAAACAGAGACACCAGCACATTCTCCCCCTCGACCCGGCAATGATAGGCCCGCAGCGGGCGGCCGTCACCGCCGACACAGGCCCCCGTCGCCAGATCGTAGCGCCACCCGTGGCGCGGGCAGACCACCACGCTCCCCTCGCGGCGGCCGCCGGACAGGTCGGCCCCCTGGTGGCGGCAGCCGTTCTCCATCGCCCGCAGCACGCCCTCCCCGTCCATGTATACCCGCACATGCCGCCCCACCACCCGCACCGAACGGGACACCCCCGGGGTGAACTCCGCAACCTTCGCCACACGCACAAACTCCATGGCAGCCTCCTGGGCGCGGCGGGTTGTGCCGCGCGGCGCGCACCGGTACAATGGCACCGTCGCCGGTGGACGGAATAACTCTACCATCCGGGCGCGTTCTTCTTCGCATTGGCGTCAGCCGGAAACCAAAGGAGCGGAAACATGTCGGACGCGGAAAACAGCGCGAAACACTTCAGGGCGGACATGGCGGTCGCGGAGGCCATGGCGGTTCACCCGCGGGTGGCGGAGGTGTTCGCCGCCTTCCACCTCGGCGGCTGCGCCCACTGCGGCATCAGCCACTACGAGACCATCGAGCAGGTCTGCGCCGCCTACGGCGTCGAGGTCGAAATGCTCCTTGAGGTCCTCGAGGGCATCATGGAAAAAGACCCGCTCCCCGAAGCCGGCCAGTAGGCCGGACGCTTCCAGAGCCCAAATCCAGCGACGGTTCCGGCCGGCCCGCCCAGCGGCCGGCCTTTTCCATGCCCGTTTGTGCCCCGGCGGGGCCGGGTGCTATCCTTTCCGTCCGCGACCGGACAGCCAGTCCGCCGCCCGAGGAATCCGCCTGACACCCGGAAACAGGGAGAGCCTTTCGCCGTGAAGACAATCACCGTCGAGGTGCGCGACGACCATCTGGAGTCGCTCGCGCGCACAAAGCCGATGACCGCGCTCGCCGAGCTGGTGTGGAACGCCCTGGACGCCGAGGCGACGGAGGTGCGGGTCGCCTTTGCGGACAACGAAATCGGCGGCACCGACTGCATCCGCGTGTCGGACAACGGCCACGGCCTCTCCTATGACGACGCCATGCTTTCGTTCCGCAACCTGGGCGGATCGTGGAAGCGGGTGAACCCCCGCACGGCGGACCGCAACCGGGTCATGCACGGCAAGTACGGCAAGGGCCGCTTCCGCGCCTTCTCGCTGGGCAACGTCTCGTCGTGGCGGTCGGCGTACCTCGACGGCGCCGAAGTCCTCGCCTTCTCCCTCTCGGGGAACGCGGCGCGCATCGGCGAGTTCGCCGTGACGGACCCCGCACCCGCGCCGGACCCGGCGACGGGCATGACAGTGGAGATCAGGGAAGTCACCGACGCGGCCGGCCTGCTGCGCGGGGTGAAGGCGGTGGAGGAGTTCACGAATATCTTCGCCCCCTACCTGCGCCAGTACCCGGACACCCGCATCTTCTTCGACGGGATCCCCGTGGACCCCGCCAGCGTGGAGGAGCGCGCCACCGTCATCGATCTGGGCGAGATGGTTTCCGAGAATGGCGACCGCATGCGCGCCGAGCTCCTGGTGGTGGAATGGTCGAAGCCCGGGCGGCGGGGCGTCTTCCTGTGCGACGAGGACGGGTTCATGCGGCTGAACGCCCTGCCCCGGCTGCATTTCCGGGGGTTCAGCTACAGCGCCTACGTGAAGTCCGCCCATGTGGCCGTGCTCGACCGCCAGGGCATGCTCGAGGCGGGGGAGCTGTGCGCCGACGTGCGGCAGCTGCTGGACGCGGCCCGGGCGCGCCTGCGCGAGCATTTCGCCCTGCGCGAGGCGGAGGACGCCCAGGACCTGCTCGCCTTCTGGAAACGGACGGCCCTCTACCCCTACGCGGGCGCGCCGAAGGACGCCGCCGAGGAGGCGGAGCGCAAGGTCTTCGACATCTACGCCACCCACCTCAACCGCATTTTCGCGGACTTCGCCGAGTCGTCGTCCAAGAACAAGCGGCTGGTGCTGCGCATGATGCAGGAGCTGGCGCGGCGCGACGCGGTGTCCGTCGCCCTCATCCTGGACGAGCTGCTCCAGTTCCCCGAGGAGACGCTGGAGGAGATCCAGGAGCTCGCCGGACAGGACTGACCGGCTTAGAGGCCGATCACCTCAAGCCCGGGAATGCACGAGTCCAGCGGCACGGTCTCGATGTGCGTGGCGCCGAGGCGGGCCAGCTCGTAGCGCACCCGCGCCAGCGGCCGCTCCGGATCCGAAGCGCCCATCTGGATGCTGAACTCCGTGAAGTTCACCCCCTCGTTCATCGTCGGCTCGTCGGCGAAAAGCCCGTTGCGCTGGAGGTACTCCAGCACCCCCGGCACGCCGTCCTTCTTCACGTTGAACAGGACAAGAACCTTGTTCTCCGCGAAGACCGCGCCGTAGAGGTTGAGCAGGAACATCCGCGCGAGCTCCAGCTTGGCCGGGTTGTCGCGGAGGGCGGGGTTCGCCCACACCCCCGTCTCGGAGCGCATGATCTCCTCGGAGATCTGGAGGCCGTAGTTGCGGATGGCGCTGCCGGTCTGCGTGATCTCCAGCCCCAGGTCCACCGCACCGTTCGTCACCTTGGACTCCGTCTTGCCCCAGGACTCGTAGACCACCAGGCCGCGGTCGATGCGCGGCGGCGTGTGGTATTTCTGCACGGAGTGGACGCCGTGGCTTTCGCCGAAGCCGAGGGAATCCGCCTTGCGCAGAAACCAGTCCACGGCGATGTAGGGCATCTCGGAGACCATCTTGACCAGCGGCTTCTCGCGAAGGAGCGCGGCGAACCACTGGTCGAAGGTCATGCCCTCCCCGACGGGCTGGTTCACCACCACGATGCGCACGTTGCCCCGCTCCAGGGATAGGATTTTCTCAAGGCGCACCTCGCGCCCGTACTCGTAGCGGTATTCCAGCACGCGCTCGCGGGTCCAGTCGTCGCCGCCGATGGCGAGGTCCAGCTCGTTCAAAGCGAGCTGCGCGCCGAACTCCTGCGGCCGCCCGTCCCACCCCACCAGGCTCGTGTGCAGGGGAAAGCGCGTGGGGCCGCCGTCCTCATAGCCCTTCGTGGGGAAGCCGGACGCCTTCAGCAGCCCCACCAGGTTCCCGCCCCGCTTCGGGTCGGCCAGGGACCCCGCCGGCATGCCAATCACCAGTTTGTCGTTCGTGCTCACACCTGAATCTCCAGGTCTTCGGTTTCCGTCAGCCGCAGCTCAATGGGCGCGCGGCGCACCGCCTCGGCAAGGTAGCCCGCCGCGAAGGGGTACACCCCGAGGGACCACATCACGCGCGCGGGCTCCCAGGGGAAGGTCATGCCAAAAAACGTGTCCCGTCCCAGCAGCAGCAGGCCCGCCCCGCCCGAGACGAGTATAGCGGCCGCGGCCGCGGTCTTTCCAGCCTGCGGCCAGCGCGTAAGCCCCGGCCGGGGCCGGCGCTCCAGAAAATACCCCACCGCGAACAGGATCACGCCGATGAAAAAAAGCCCCTCCTCGCCCCGGGCCATCCAGAACGCAAAGGAGGCGGCGCGCTCGGCGTCCATGTCAAAGTCGCGCCCCCAGGCCGCCCACCGCATGAGCATGCCCAGCGCGAGAATGGCCGCCCCCTCCGCCTGCATGCGCTGGAGGCGGCGCGCCATCACGGGAAGCTTCCACAGCGACCCCGCCAGCACCAGCCACCAGGGAAACTGCACGAGCACCGCTCCTAGAAATGCGGACATGTTCGCGCCCCTCAGGGATAGACCCGGTGATGCCGCCAGCCGCCCTCCGGGGTCTGCTCGTAGAGCACCCGGTCGTGGAGCCGGTAGGGCATTTTCAACCAGAACTCGATCTCGCGCGCCAGCACGCGGAACCCCGACCAGAAGGGGGGCCGCGGCACGCGGCCCAGGGCGTGCTTCGCGCCGTACTTGAGGATCCGCTTCTCCAGCGCATAGCGCGACTCGAGAAGCTGCGACTGCTTTGACGCCCACGCGCCGATCTGGCTCTGGCGCGGGCGCGACGCGAAATAGGCGTCGGCCTCCTCCGGCGTCACCGGCTCCACGGGCCCGCGGATGCGCACCTGCTTCTCCAGGGGCATCCAGTAGAAGCAGAGCGCGGCGGCGGGAACCGCCTCCAGATGCCGCGCCTTGGGGCTCGTGAGGTTGGTGTAAAAAACGAAACCCCGGTCGTCGTGGCCCTTGAGCAGCACCTGGCGCGCGTCGGGAAGCCCCTCCGG
>JAKPUV010000212.1 GCA_029554925.1 Candidatus Hydrogenedentota bacterium
CCCTGCGCGGCCGGGTGACGCTGATCTCCAACATGCACACCGTGGCACCGCCGACCCTGAGCGACGACGCGGCGGTGGGGCACACGACGAATGACCTGCTGCTCAAGGCGCCCGCCCCCTATGCGGCGGCGCTGAACACCCCGGTCATTCCCGATTTGGCGGGCGGTCCCGCGACGGGCGGGTTCTGCCTGCCCGTGTTCTGGAACCAGGCCGATGTGGTGCCCGCGGGCACCGCGCCCCTGGAACTGTTCCGCCTGGACGGCACCGCGTCGCCCTTCGCCGGGTTTGACCAGATATTCCTGGTCAACAACGGCATGGGCGATGTGGAGGGCGTGTCCCTTTCCGTGACGGGGTATCCGGCCCTTCTGGTCGGAACCATTCCCAACGGCGCGGTCTGGACCACGACGGTCGCCTCGGGCACGCCCGTCGCCTTCGGCGTCGCCCTGGAGGTGTTCCTCCAGGAGCCGGACATGCAGGTGTACACCGGCGGGGCCTTCACGCTGAACGCCGTGATCACCGGGGGGGTCGGCGCCAAGACCTGCCGCTGGCTGCGCGACGGCGCCGAGGTGCAGCAGGGGGCGTCCACGGCCTATGCGGTGTCTCCGGCGGCCCTTCTGGACACGGGGGCCCACACTGTCGAGGTGACCGACGACCTCAGCCAGACGGCGGTCAGCGCCCCCGTCCAGGTCGCCGTGGCCGATCCGGTGACCGTTTCCCAGCCCCCCGCGGCGGCCACCGCCTTTGCGGGGGCCCAGCATGTCTTCACCGTGGCGGCGGTCGGAGGCCACGGCGCCCTCCACTACCGCTGGCGCAGGGGCGGCGCGGACCTGGGCGCGCCCGACCTGCCGTTCCTCACCATCAACCCGGTGCTGGAGTCCTCCGCCGGTCTCTATGACGTGGTGGTCACCGACGCCCTGGGCGTCGCCCCGGACGGCGAGGTCATCGTGCCTGCCGGGGGCGCGGCGCTGACCGTGCTGAATCCCCTCGGCGTGACGGGGCCCTCCAGCATTACCCGGTACTCGGACGCCGCGCAGGCCGCCTTCTCCGTGGACGCGACGGGCGGCGTGCCGCCCTACACCTACGAGTGGCGCTTTGCGGGCGCGGCGCTGCCCCCGGCGGAGCAGCCGGGCGGCCCGCTGCTGACGCTGGCCGCGCCGCTTGCGGGCAGGGCGGGGACCTACGACTGCGTTGTG
>JAKPUV010000256.1 GCA_029554925.1 Candidatus Hydrogenedentota bacterium
CTTCCGGCGCGATGGCGAGGGCCGGATCTACGTGCCGCCGGAGGACCTGCCGCTGGTGCGGCGGGTGCGCATGGTGCGCGCGCAGGCCACGAAGATGGAGACGGCGCGCGAGTTCCCGGATTACCTGGAGAAGGCGGAAACGGGGAGTATCGGGCGGGCATTGGCCCTGTGCTCCTACGGAACGCAGTTCGCGCCGGACATGCACGAGGGGGATCGGGTGGCCGACGCCCCGCAGGAGGCCCGCCGCGGCGACGAGGCGGGGATCGTGTGCTCGACCCCGGACTGCGGGCGGAAGCTGACGAAGGGGCAGGCGGAGTTCAGCGCGCGGACGTTCGGGGAGCCGCTGTGCCCCGGCTGCCAGCGCGCGGCGAAGGGCGGGCAGTAGGGATGCGGATCACGGTGCCGGAGACGTTTTTCGGGCAGGACCTGCGGGGCGCGCCGGCCGAGCTGCTGGAGGTCGTCGTCGAGACGGGCTACGACGTTCACGACGCGATGCTGATCGCGGAGGCGAACCGCACGGCGGCGATCAGCGCCGCCGGGTTCGCCCGTCTGCGCGCCCTGGCGACGGCCCGCAACGTCGAGGAGGCGGACGCCGCGATGGAGGCGTACACGGAAGCCGTCTCCATCGCCGAGTCGGCGTACTGGACAGCCTACTGGGATGCCGATGAAGCCCGGCGCGAGCGGGTGATTCGTCTGCTTCGGGAGCGGGGGCACGAGGTAGATGCGTAACACCCCGGCGCGAGCGGCGCGCGTTGCCGCCGGCCTCAGCCTGCAGGACGCGGCCAGGCGTCTGCGCGTCACCCCGCAGTACCTGGGGCGGTGCGAGCGCGAGGGGCTGCCATTTCCGCTGCTGCGCCGGATCGTGCCGGCCTACGGCTGCCGCATTGAAGACCTGATCACACTGAGAAAGGGGGTGGTCGGCTACAGGACCATACGCTGACTCCAGACTGCCGCCAGGGGCCGGGCCCCCACCCGGCCCCTGGCACGAACCTGAAGGAGACACCATGCGATGCTTGAAACTGGTCGGCCCTGATTGGACGGGTCCGACGCCACATGCTCGGAAGGATGTGCGCTACGCTGTCGGAGAAGTGACGCTGGCTCCGGACTGGGATCCCGCCCCGCGCTGCGGCGGTGGCATTCACTACGCGGAGACCCCCGAGGATTGGATGCCGGAGTTGTCTGAGGGCGGCCACCTGATCTACGGTGAGCCCGTGGGAGAGCGAGTGCGAGTCGTGGATTCCTCTGGCGCCAAGAGCAAGGCCCAGGGGTGGAAGACCTTGGGCGAGATCACCGCTCCGCTGCACGTCCAAGAGGAGCCGGATGCCTCCGTGCGGGCGTTGGTGGCGAGTCGGGTGCCGGAGGCGCACCTGACAGGTCTGCTGACGGCGGAGCAGGAGCCGGCTGCCTCCGTGCGGGCGTGGGTGGCGCGTCGGGTGCCGGAGGCGCACCTGACAGGTCTGCTGACGGCGGAGCAGGAGCCGGATG
>JAKPUV010000271.1 GCA_029554925.1 Candidatus Hydrogenedentota bacterium
CTCCAGGTCCACCGTGAGGGCGTAGCCCTCCGCGGCGCGCACCTCGCCGAACAGGGCCTCCACCTCGCCGGCCGGCAGGACAACAGGCAGCATGCCGTTGTTGAAGCAGTTGTTGTAGAAGATGTCGGCGAAGGACGGGGCGAGAATGACGCGGATTCCGTAGTCGTGGAGCGCCCAGGGGGCATGCTCGCGCGAGGATCCGCAGCCGAAATTGTCCTTGGCCAGGAGGATGGAGGCACCCTGGTAGCGGGGGGCGTTCATCTCAAAGGCCGGGTCGGGGGTCTTCCCGTCGGCCAGATAGCGCCAGTCGTAGAACAGGACGTCGCCGTACCCCGTGCGCTCGATGCGCTTGAGGAACTGCTTGGGGATGATCTGGTCGGTGTCGACGTTGAGCGCCTCCAGCGGGGCGACGGTGCCGGTCAGCCTCTTGAACGGGTCCATAACACACGCTCCTTATGCGTTCGCCCGGCGGGGGCGGTCAGTCCTTGTATTCCCAGGAACGGACATCCACGAAGTGCCCGGCCACCGCGGCGGCGGCGGCCATGGCGGGGCTCACGAGATGGGTGCGGCCGCCCTTGCCCTGCCGCCCCTCGAAATTGCGGTTGGAGGTGGAGGCGCAGCGGTCGCCGGGGGAGAGCCGGTCGTCGTTCATGGCGAGGCACATGGAGCAGCCCGCCTCGCGCCACTCGAACCCGGCCGCCTTGAACACCGCGTCGAGCCCCTCGGCCTCGGCCTGGTCCTTGACGGCCTGGGACCCGGGCACGACCAGCGCCTGCTCGACCGAGTCGGCCTTCTTGTGCCCCTTGACGACCTTGGCGGCCTCGCGCAGGTCCTCGATGCGGCCGTTGGTGCAGGAGCCGATGAACATCTTGTTGATGCGGACCGCCGTGAGGGGCATGCCCTCGCCCAGGTCCATGTACTGGAGGGCCTTCTCGGCGGCGAGGCGCGTGTTGGCGTCGGCCAGCTCGGCCAGCACGGGGGTGCGCCCGTTGACGCCCGTGACCATGCCGGGCGAGGTGCCCCAGGTGACCTGCGGCTCGATGTCCGCCGCCCGGAGGACCACGGTGGTGTCATAGGCGCAGCCGGGGTCGGAGGCCCAGGAGAGCCACCCGGCGGCCAGCTCCTCCCAGGGCGTGTCCTTGGGCAGGTATTCCCGGCCCTTCAGGTACTCGACGGTGGTCTGGTCCGGGGAAATCAGCCCCGCGCGGGCGCCGGCCTCGATGGTCATGTTGCAGACCGTCATGCGGCCCTCCATGGAGAGGGCGCGGATCGCCTCGCCGGTGTACTCGATCACATAGCCCGTGCCGCCGGCAGTGCCGATCCTGCCGATCACCGCGAGGATGATGTCCTTGGCCGTGACGCCGGGGCCGACCTTCCCCTCGACGCGGACCTCCATGGTCTTCGAGGGCTTCTGCAGCAGGGTCTGCGTGGCGAGCACGTGCTCCACCTCGCTGGTGCCGATGCCGTGGGCCAGCGCGCCCAGGGCGCCGTGGGTCGAGGTGTGCGAGTCGCCGCAGACGATGGTCATGCCGGGCAGGGTGAGGCCCAGCTCCGGCCCGATGATGTGGACCACGCCGTTGCGGCGGTCGAACATGTCGAAGCAGGCCACGCCGAACTCGGCGCAGTTCCTCTTCAGCGTCTCCACCTGGGCGCGCGAGAGGGCGTCCGCGATGGGGATGCTGCGGTCCGTCGTGGGGATGTTGTGGTCCATGGTGGCGAAGGTCAGCCCGGGCCGGCGCACGCGCCGCCCGGCGAGCCGCAGCCCCTCGAAGGCCTGCGGCGAGGTGACCTCGTGCACGTAGTGCCGGTCAATGTACAGGATGCTGTCCTGGTCCTCCGGCGTGTGGACCACGTGGGCCTCCCAAATCTTCTGGTAGATGTTCTTCGGCATGTGTCTTTCCATTCCTTAGGTCGTTCGCACGGCGGCCGGGCCCCGGACGGGCCCGCCGCGGCCTTCCCCGCCCGCGCCGCCATTATACCGCGCGGACGGCCCCGCGCCCAAACAGGGCCCGAAAAGCGGGCGCGCCGGCCCTCCCCGCGGAAGGCCGGCGCGCCGGAAACTCACAGCGTCACTTCTTGTCGTCGTCCTTCTTGACCACGTCGGTCACGAGGCACTCGGTGGTGATGATCATGCCCGCCGCGCTGACGGCGTTCTGCAGGGCGCAGCGGATGACCTTGGCCGGGTCAATGATGCCGGCCTTCACCAGGTCCTGCATCTCGCCCGTGGCCGCGTTGAGGCCCATGTTGCCCTTCACGGCGGACACGTCGTTGACGACGACCTGGCCCTCGAGGCCCGCGTTGTCCGCGATCTGCGCGAGCGGCGCGGCCATGGCCTTGCACACGATGTTGGCGCCGGTCTTCTCGTCGCCCTCGAGGTCCAGCTTGGCGACCTTGTCGCGCACGCGCAGCAGCGCGACGCCGCCGCCGGCCACGATCCCCTCCTCGATCGCCGCGCGGGTCGCGTGGAGCGCGTCGTCGGCGCGGTCCTTCTTCTCCTTCAACTCGACCTCGCTGGCCGCGCCGATCTTGATGACCGCGACGCCGCCGGCGAGCTTCGCCAGGCGCTCCTGGAGCTTCTCGCGGTCGTAGTCGGACGTGGTGTCCTCGATCTGCCTGCGGATCTGGTCGCAGCGGCCCTGGATTTCCTTCTTGCTCCCCGCGCCCTGGATAATCGTCGTGAAGTCCTTGGTGATCTCCACGCGCTTCGCGCCGCCGAGCTCGTTCAGCTCCAGCTTCTCCAGGCTCATGCCCAGGTCCTCGCTGACGAAGGTGCCGCCGGTGACGACGCTGATGTCGCGCAGGATCTCCTTGCGGCGGTCGCCGAAGGCCGGCGCCTTCACCGCCGCCACGTTCAGCACGCCGCGCAGCCGGTTGACCACCAGCGTCGCCAGCGCCTCTCCCTCGAGGTCCTCGGCGATGATGAGCAGCGGGCGGCCGCTCTGGGCAACCTTC
>JAKPUV010000284.1 GCA_029554925.1 Candidatus Hydrogenedentota bacterium
CCGTCCTTGCCGTGTGTGCCCTGACCGTTACCTCCGTGCCCGCAGAGGAGGATGGCTGGGTGAGCCTGTTCAACGGCAAGGACCTCTCCGGCTGGACACAGAAGGGCGGCAAGGCGCTCTACAAGGTGGAGAACGGGGAAATCGTGGGGACATCCGTCCCAAACACGGACAACAGCTTCCTCTGCACGGAGCGCGACTTCGGCGACTTCGAGCTGGAGTGTGAGTTCTTCGGCCATCCGTCCCTGAACTCCGGGGTCCAGGTGCGCAGCCAGAGCCTTCCGGAGTACAAGGACGGCCGGGTGCACGGGTACCAGTGCGAACTGGAGGACGAGGGGCAGGACCGCGATTGGTTCTGCGGCATCTATGACGAGGGGCGGCGCGGCTGGCTCCATCCGACCAAGGAGGACAAGGCGGCGGGAGCCGCGTTCAGCGAAGCGGGGAAGCGCCTCTGGAAGAACGGCGAATGGAACCGCATCCGCATCGAGGCGAAAGGCAACCGCATCCGCACCTACCTGAACGGCGAGCTGCGGGCGGATCTGGAGGACGGCATGACGCCGTCCGGCTTCATCGGCCTTCAAGTCCATGGCGTGGGCAAGAAGACCGAGCCCATGAGCGTCCGCTGGCGCAATCTCCGTATCCGGGAACTCAAGGGCTGAGTTCATCGGGACGGTTCTGTGCCCCCCTGCCCGGGCTTCCTCCCTTGCCCTTGGGAATGGCCTCTTATTGGGAAATGTTGCCAATAGTGCTAAAGGCCCGTTCAGAAAGCACAGCCCCGGCGTAGGAGCTTGCAGGCGGGCCGGGAAAGGGTGACGTTTTCCGTTCCCGCGGAAGACGCTTCGAATGACAGGGCCAACCATGAAACCGTCTCCCGCGCCTTTCCTGGGTGCGCTGCTGGGCGCACTCTTCCTTTGCCGGCTGGCTTCGGCTGACGTGGTCATCACCTCGATGCTGCGGGTTGCGGAGGCGCGCGCCAGCGCCACCGACGTGTCAGTGGTTAACACCGACAAAGACACGGTGATCGATGAGACCACCATTGGCGAATTCAACGCCGCCCCAACGGCGGTGGCCTCCGGCGATGTGCCCATTGAGGGGGGGCAGATCGGCACAAACGCCGCCGATGCGGGGCTCAACGCGGGGATTAACGTCACCCAGGGTTCCGCCGGGGTGACGTTTTCCGCGTCCGTTTCCGGGAGCGCCGGTGCTTCTCAGAATCCCGAAGCCTCCCCCTCGGGAATCGCCACTGGGCAGGCGCAGGCCCTGGTCGTCCTGAATGTTGAAGTCACGGAAAAGCCCGAGACCCTGTCGTTTGAGGCCACCGCGACCCTGTCCATCACACGGGCCGGGTCCCGCGGTTTTGGCCAGACAGGCATCGGTTTTTCCATCCGTCGCGGGGACGAAACCCTCCGGGAGGAGGCGTTGGTCTGCGTTGGTGGGGTCGGCGAAGAGGGCGGCGGCTCCTGTCCTTCGGCGATAGCCCCGTTCACCCTGCTTCTGGAGCCCGGCGCATACGAGATTAACGTGGACGCGGGTATGTCCGCCAGCGGCGGCGCCTCCACGGAGGTGTCCCACGCATCCACCTGGACGCTCGGCATTACGGGCGGATCGGGCTGCATCCGCGAATGGGCCGCCCCTGTGTCCGGCGTCTTTGACGATGATGCCCGCTGGACGCCGGCCTTTGTGCCGCAGGACCTGGGTGACGGATGCGACGACATCCTTCTTGACCATCCCGGAGCCTACGAAATCACGCTCGGAACCGCCGCGGCGGACAGCCTCACCGCGCGCCAGGGCGAACCGGTCCTCAAAGGCGGAACTCTCGCGCTCCGGGGAAAAGACGGAGACGCGCTGGTCGTTTCGGAGGCGGCGTCCCTGTCCGTGGACAGCGGTTCGGTCGAGGCGGGCAGCGCCCTCATCAGCGGATCGGACGCGTCCCTTTCCCTTGCACCCGGGGCGTCCATGACCGTGACCACCGCGCTCGAAACAGGGCGTGGCAACGGGGAGCGCGGTAACATCGCCCTTGGCGGCGGTGGAACGGAGGCCACGCTGTCGGTCGTGGGCAATGCGACCCTGGGCGGCGCGGGAAACGCGTTGCTGCTGGCCGAAGGACCGGCCGCCCTTAGTGTCTTCGGCGACCTTTCGATGGCGGTCTTTGACAGCTCGGATTCAGGCATGGTGCTTGGCGAGGCGGGTGCCGCGTCGCCGCCCGCGGTGGCCCTTACCGTCGCCGAAGAGTTCATCATCGGCGGGGCCGGCGAGGCCACCACCACGTTCGACGGCGGCGTGGTTGCCAGCGCGGGCTCCGTGTCCCTGGGAAGACTTGCCGGGGGCGCGGGAACGCTCAACATCCTCTCCGGCGCGGCCCTGACCGTGACGGAGCGGACCGATGTCGGGGGGGAAGGCGTGGGCACGCTGAACATTTCCAGCGGGGGCCGCCTGGCGGGCGAAGACCTGACCGTGGACAGTTCGGACGAGAACGATGTGTCCACACTGGCCCTGTCCGGGCTTGTCGATGAGGGGGACGCCAAACTGGACGTGGGGTTCACCCTGGTCGTTGGAAACAGGGCGGACGGCCAGCTGGAAATGCAGGGAAACACGCTGTTGACGACAGAGTTTGCCGTGCTGGGGGCGCTGCCGGACTCCTTTGGCCTGGCGACCGCCACCGGGGACGCGGACTTTTCGCCGGGCAACGGAAAATCCTCCAGCCTGAAGGCGAGACAGTTCCTGCTTGTGGGCCAGCAGGGATCGGGGAGATTCACCACCCGCGGCCTTTCCGACCACACCTACGGCGCGCTTCTTCTCGGCGGAGGGGCCTCGGGCGCTGGCACCTACTCCGCCGACGGCGTGCTAAACTTCACCTCTGTGGAGAACGATCTGATCGTCGGCCAGCAGGGAACCGGAGATTTCGTGGCGCGCAAAGCCGGGGTCTTCGCCGGGGCGTGCGTCCTTGGCGCCGAGCCCGGCGCTTTCGGCGTCCTGCGGCTGTTCGAGGGGGGATCGCTGCTCCTCAACGCTAAAGAGATTGACGCGGGGGACGGATCGCCGCATCCCTCGATCTCCTCGCCCGGCTTCCTCCAGGTGGGCCGGCAGGCCAACGGCCTCGTCGAGCTGTTCGACGCATCCACCCGGCTTGCCTGCGATGAGGCGATCATTGGCGGCGACAACGCCGCGGCGGGCGGCACCCTCAACGTGGACACTGGTGCCTCCGTTGACTGCCTCGGAAGCCTCACCCTCGGGGCGGCCGCCGGGCCGGGACTCGTGCGCGTGGCCGACGGCGCGGCCATGAGCGTGGCAACAGCCCTCATCATTGGGCCGAAAGGGCTCTTCATCGCCGGCGGGGGCGCCACGGTCACCTCGGGTTCCGTGGCGGTCACCGGGCGTCTTCGCGTGGAGAACAGCCTGTCCATCGAGCGCCCGCTGGTGAAGGGTTCCGTGTCCGCCTCCGGCGCGGCGAAGCAGGATCCCGGTCCGGCTGTCTTCGACGGGAATCTCGCACTGGCCGCCGGGGGTGTGCTGGAAGTCGCGGCCGGCGCGGGAACCGCCCTGCGCGTGACGGGCACCGCCTCGTTGCAGGGCACCCTGGAAGTAACTCTTGCCCCCGGCATCCCCTTCGAGGACGGCCAACTGCTGGACCTTGTGGATTTCCAGGGCCCCGTTTCGGGAACCTTCACCGGCGTCTCCTTTCCCAACGCCCCCGACGGGTTCGAGGGAGGCGTTGAGCTGGAAGGGGGCACGCTCCGCCTCCGCGTCATCAACGCCGGCACCGGTAGCCCCGAAGGCGAGGGCGAAGGGGACGGCACCGACCCGCCGCCCGGCGGATGCCAAGGGTGCCAGGGCTGCAACGGCGACGAAAAGGCCCTCCCCTGGATCGACCGCCTGGGCTCCTGGCTCATCACCCTGCTGAGTGCGGCGCTCCTGGGCGCGGTGAGTTTTCGGCACACCGCCTGACACCTCTCCCCCGCCGTACCGCTTCCGGAGCGTCCGCGCAGGCGGTTTTGACAACCCCGGGCGCTTCTGCTAGGATAGTCGTGTCGGTTCGTGCGCGGGCATTCGCCCGCGGACGCGAAGAGGGAACCCGGTGCGATTCCGGGGCTGCCCCGCAGCGGTAAGCAGGAACGAACGGCGCGTGAGAAAGCACTGGTCCCCGCCGTATGGGGACTGGGAAGCGGCGCCAAGTAG
The DNA here is from genome assembly GCA_029554925.1 of Candidatus Hydrogenedentota bacterium. GTDB lineage: Bacteria > Hydrogenedentota > Hydrogenedentia > Hydrogenedentales > CAITNO01 > JAAYBR01. Next base: position 4,174 of record JAKPUV010000284.1, read on the forward strand.
GAGGCCACACCGGCCGCGCCTGCAAGCCCGAAGACCTGCCGACAGAC
>JAKPUV010000305.1 GCA_029554925.1 Candidatus Hydrogenedentota bacterium
GGTCTTCGCCGCCCTCGACGCGAAGGGGGTGCGGCGGGCGCATCTCACGCTCCATGTGGGCTACGGCACCTTCAAGCCCATCACGGCGGAGCGGCTGGAGGACCACCGGGTGGACGCGGAGGACTTCGAGTTTCCGGAGGAGACGGCGGAGCTTCTGAACGCGACCCGCGCGGCGGGTGGCCGGGTAATGGCGGTGGGCACCACGGCCACCCGTGTGCTGGAGACGCAGTGGCACGACGGGCGATTTCATGCCGGCTCAGGACAGACCACCGCCTACATCTATCCCCCCTACACCTGCCGGGGCGTGGACATCCTCCAGACCAACTTTCACCTGCCCAAGTCGAGCCTGCTCGCGCTGGTCTGCGCCTTCGCGGGGCGCGACCTGACCATGCACGCCTACGCCCACGCCGTCCGCAACCGCTTCCGCTTCTACTCCTACGGGGACGTGATGCTCATCCTGTGAGAGGGCGGGAGCAGATTATGAAGAATTGTGTCCGACTTCGCCAGCTGTTTGGCAATGCGGATTTTTTCAGGCTTGTCTGCAGACAGCTTCAGGGAAAATGTCCCCGAAGGGGACTAATGTGAGTAGCCGGAGGTGACCGAAGGGAACCTCCGGTTGGCGGGTGCCGAAAGAACACAACCCCGAATGGGGTTGAATGTGAACGGGAGCACGGACAGGCATGCCGGGAACGCACATTCAACCCCATTCGGGGTTGTCCCTCTCTGCGGCTGCTGTCCGGAGGTTCCCTTCGGTCACCTCCGGCTACTCACGTTCTTCCCCTTCGGGGAAGCAAAGCCCGTGCACACAGGAGCTCCTACGGTTTATTTTGAAATGCCCTAGAGCAGCGGCGAGATGAGGTGGCAGAGCTGCTCCGCCCAGGCGCGGCTGGGGCCCACGGGCTTCTCCCCCAGCGGCACACTCTTCTTCTCGAGTCCGGAGAAGAACGACGCCACGCGGTCCACCTCGCCGCGCGTGTGGTGGAACAGGGCGATCTCGTAGTTGAGGTAGAGGCTGCGCATGTCGAGGTTGGGGGTGCCGGTGATGGCGAGGGTGTGGTCGAAGATCATGGCCTTGGCGTGCACCATGCGGCGCGGATACCCGTAGACCTTTCCGCCCGCGCGGACGAGGGCGCGCAGCGAGGGGCCGCGGGCGATGTCCGCGAGGCGGTGGTTGGACCGCAGCGGCACGAGCACCCGCACGTCCTTTCCCCCGCGCGCCTTCACCTCCAGCGCCTTGAGAAAGGCCTCGTCGGGGATGAAATAGGGCGTGACCAGCCAGATGCGCCGTCGGGCGTCCATGACGGCGCTCAGGAGGGCGTCGTTGAACGTGTCCTCCGGCACGTCCGGCCCGCTGGCCACCACCTGGATGCGGGACGGTCCGGTTCCGTCGGCGGCGTCCGCCGCGCCGGGCAACTCCAGCTCCTCGTTGGTGGCGTAGTGCCAGTCGCTCAGGAAGACCCGCTCGATGTCCGCGACGGCGGGCCCCTCCAGAAAGGAGGCCATGTCCACGAAGCGGCGCGGGTCGGGCGTGGGGCCCATGAAGGCCGAGGCGAGGTTCATGCCGCCGACCATGGCGACGCGGTGGTCCGCCACGACGATCTTGCGGTGGTTGCGGAGGTTGGCCGACCACCGGCGCTGCACGGGCAGCACGGGCATGAAGGTGGCCACGCGCCCGCCCGCCTCGATCACGGGCCGGAGAAACGCCCCGCTCGCCCAGATGCTCCCGAGGGAGTCC
>JAKPUV010000317.1 GCA_029554925.1 Candidatus Hydrogenedentota bacterium
TCCACATACGGCCCGCCGACGGGGATCGTGAGCTGGGCCGGTCCGGTGAGCGTCAGCTGGGGCGGCGTGGTGTCGGAGACGAACACGGAGCGCGAGTCTGTGACCGTGTTTCCGTCACTGTCGGACACGCCGTACTGCAGGACGTAGAGCCCGGGCTCCAGGAAGTTGACCGTCCCCTCCACAGTGATCTGGCCCGTGAGGTCGCCGTCCTCGGCGTCGGAGGCCGTGGCGCCCGGATCGGCAAAGCCCGCCCCGCACTCCACCGTCATCGGGTTGTCGCCGAGCAGGACAAGGACCGGCGGCGTTCCCGGCGTCACGCGCACCACCCGGACCGCCTCGGAGCTGTTGCCTGCGCCGTCGTCGGCCGTGTAGGTGAGCGGGTAGTCCCCGGGGACGGCAGTGTTCACCGTTCCCGTGACGACCACCCCGGCGGACACGTCGCCCGCGCAGAGGTCCGCGGCGGAGTAGCCGGGCTCCTCATAGGGCGTTCCCTGGGGGACCACCATCGGGGAGGCACCCAGCAGCGTGAGCGCCGGGGGCGTGGTGTCCACGATGTTGACGGTTCTCACCGCCTCCGCCGTGTTCCCCGCGCCGTCCTGCGCGGTGTAGGTGACGGTCACCTGCCCCACGGCGCCGAAGTTGACGGAGGACTCCGAACTGACGACCTCCACCGTGCCGTCGCAGGCGTCGCTTCCGATCACACCTGGCTCGACAAAGGGCGCGCCGCACTCCAGAACCATGGGGTTGCCCCCGAGCAGGAGGATGATCGGCGCCACGGTGTCCACGACCTCGACGTAGCGCATTTCGGAGCTTTCATTGCCGGACGCGTCACGGACAACGTACTGCATGTCGTAAAGTCCGGCCGAGCCCATGTCTACATTTGAATAAACAGAGATGGCCGCGTCGAGGTTGCCCTGGCAGGCGTCCATCGCGGCCGCGCCGGGATCGGTGAGGGCACCGCCGCACTGCACAACGAGCGGGTTGTCCCCCAGCAGCGTGAGGACAGGGGCCGTCACGTCCTGCACCACGACCGTCCTTTGGGCCGTCGTGGTATTCAGGTCGGCGTCGGTGACCTCGTAGGAAACCAGATAGACACCGGGGACGGAGGCGTCTACGGGATTGTCCACCAGAATGTACGGGGTCAGGTCGCCGTCCTCCGCGTCACTGGCCGTGGCGCCCGCGTCCTCGTAGGTGCCGCCGCACTCCACGGTGGCGGGATTCTCGCCCAGGATCGTGATTTCAGGCGCGGCCCCCAGGATGACCGTGACCGTCCGGGTTGTCTCGGCGGAATTGCCCTCCCCGTCGGACACAGAATAGGTTAGGGCATAGGTTCCCAAAGCGTTGGAGTTCACCGTTCCCGTAACCGACACGCCGCCGGTGAGGTCGCCGGCGCAGGTGTCGGAGGCCGAATACCCGGGCTCGGTGTACGCCGTGCCCAGGGTGAGGGTCATGGTGGAGGGCCCCAGCAGCGTGAGGACAGGGGCCGTCACGTCCTGCACCACGACCGTCCTT
>JAKPUV010000334.1 GCA_029554925.1 Candidatus Hydrogenedentota bacterium
AGGCCCAGCGTGGCCACGTCCACGGCGCTGCGGATCTCGTTCGGCGGCACGCCGACCTCGCGGCCCTCCTTGAACGCCGCGATCATCTTCGCGAGGAACGAGTTGCCGACGCCCAGCACCGGCAGGCCCATCACCAGGGCCACCCGCGCGACCACGGCGTTCGCCAGCGCCGCGCGCACCGCCTCCTCCGCCCGCACCTTGGTCTCGCCGTAGAAGTTCAGGGGATGGACGGGGGCGTCCTCGGGGTACAGGCCCGTTTCCCCGTCGAAGACCGTGTCCGTGGAGCAGTGGACCAGCCGGGCGCCGGTGGCGGCGCAGGCCCGCGCCACGGCGCGCGTGTACGCGACGTTCACCCGCTCCGCCTCGTCGCGGTGGGCCTCGCAGTAGTCAATGTCCGCGATGGCGGCGGTGTGGATCACCGCGTCCGGCCGCAGGGAATGGATGAGTTCCGCCACCGGGGTGCCGTCGCCGGGGTCCACGGCATGCCACACGATGCCGGGCCGCTCCAGAAGCGGTTTCCCCCGCGTGACGGCGTGCAGTTTCGCCTCCGGCCCCGCCTGCGCCAGAATGCTCCCCGCCACAAACCCGCCCGCGCCCGTGACCACGATTTTTCGCGCCATAAGGAAGACTCCCCGCGCCGGCGCATCCCGCCGCGCATGCGGGGTCATCTTAGCATTAAGGGCCGGGGGAGAAAGTCGAAATTCCAATGGCGAGTCCGCCAACGGCACCGATCCCCACGGCCAGCCCCCCGAACGCGACGAGCCCCACGGCCAGGCCGCCAAAGGCCGCCAGTCCGAGCGCCGCTCCGCCCACGGCCAGGGCGCCCACCGACAATCCGCCAACGGCAACAACCCCGAACGCCGCCCCGCCCACCGCCACCACGCCCACGGCCGCGTCCCCTATGGCGATGACCCCCTTGGCAACCCCCCGCAGGCTTCCGTCCTTGGGGCCGACGGCGACGCTGACCAGCGGCAGCCCCCAGACGGCCGCACCGGACCGGTACCGGTAGCCGTTGTTGGTCATGAATCGCCCCTCCGGCGACGCGTCCGGATCCGTCCCCGCAATGACCGCGCGCAGCCGCGCCTCGAGCATCCGCTGGGCCATGGGGCGGTGCACCAGGAGCAGGATCATGGAAAAGACCACGAGGAAGAAGAAGAGCGACACGGCAAGAAGCCAGACGGGCGCGCCCGGGTTTCCGCCGGTCATGCCGTTGCGAACAGACGGCAGCACCAGAAACAGCGCGCCCTGGAAAGCCATGATGCCCCCCGCCAGCGCGGCGACGTAGAGAATCCACTTGAAGCACGAAACGCTGTAGCGCAGCGCCCTGCCGCCGTGGGTTTCCACGGAGACGTCATTCAGGCCGATGGCGATCTCCGTGGCCAGATTCGCCGCGCGGAACCGCAGGCGGTTCCGGTTGGACTCCACAATCTCATACCGCCAGCGGGGACCCGTGAAGGGAAACAGGCGGCGTTCCTCCAGGGCACTCGTGACCCGCGCCAGCGCCTCCTCGGCCCCCTCGGGGGTGTCGAGTTCCCCCTCGAATGTCGGCAAGAACCAGGCGCCCATGACACCCTCCCAGGCCGGTTTGCGGCGGGCACCGCGAACACGGCGCGCCGGAAACGCGGCACGAATTGACTATAGGCGCGCCCACAGCGGAAAATCAACCGTGGTGAAACGCCCGCCCCCTCCCGCGCGGGCACGATGGCCCGCGCCCGGAAGGGCGCACGACCGGAAAGGAAACCGTTCCATGACCTGCACCCCCTCCCCCGCAAAGGGCGTCCGCGCCGGCCTGTTCGGCATCGGACTGGACACGTACTGGCCCCAGTTCCCGGGGCTGCATGACCGGCTCTGCGGCTATCTGGAGCGCATCCACGGCCGGCTGGCGGCGGCGGGCGTGGAGGTGGTGGACGCCGGGCTGGTGGACAGCGTGCCGAAGGCGCGGGAGGCGGCGTCGCTGTTCCGCCGGGAGGAGGCGGACATCCTGTTCCTCTACGTCTCGACCTACGCCCTCAGCTCCACGGTGCTGCCGGTGGTGCAGCGGGCGGGGGTGCCGGTGGTGGTGCTGAACCTCCAGCCGGAGGCCGCGCTGGACTACGCGGCGTTCAACGCCCTGGGCGACCGGGGCCTCATGACGGGCGAGTGGCTGGCGAACTGCCAGGCCTGCTCCGCGCCGGAGATCGCCTGCGTCTTCAACCGCGCGGGGATTGACTACCACCTGGTCACGGGCACGCTGGACGACCCGGAGGCGTGGCGCGAGATCGGCGCGTGGCTGGACGCGGCGCGGGCGGCCAACGGCATGCGGGAGAACCGGGTCGGCGTGCTCGGCCACTACTACGGCGGCATGCTGGACGTGTACAGCGACATGACGCAGCAGGCGGCGGTGTTCGGGTGCCACTTCGAGCTGCTGGAGATGTGCCGGCTGCGGGAGCTGCGCGACGCGGTGACGGACGCGGAGGTGGAAGCCAAGCTCGCGCAGTTCCGCGGCGAGTTCGACGTGGCGCCGGAGTGCTCCGCCGCGGAGCTGGCGCGCGCGGCGAAAACCTCCTGCGCCCTGGACGCGTTGGCGGCGCGCCACGGTCTCGGCGCGATGGCCTACTACTACGAGGGCACGCCGGGCAACGAGTACGAGAACATTGTGACGTCGGTCATCGCGGGGAACTCGCTGCTCACGGCGCACGGGGTGCCCGTGGCGGGCGAGTGCGAGGTGAAGAACGTCCAGGCGATGAAGATTCTGGACCTCCTCGGCGCGGGCGGCTCGTTCTCGGAGTTCTACCTCATGGACTTCGCGGACGACGTGGTGCTGCTGGGCCACGACGGCCCCGGCCACATGGCCATCGCCGACGGCCCGGTGAAGCTCGTGCCCCTGCCCATCTACCACGGCAAGCCGGGGCAGGGCCTCTCCATCGAGATGAAGGTGAAGAACGGCCCCGTGACCCTGCTCAGCGTGGTGCAGGACGGCGCGGGCCGCCTGAAGCTCCTCGTCGCCGAGAGCGAGTCCGTGCCCGGGCCGATCCTTCACATCGGCAACACCAACAGCCGCTACCGCTTCCCCATCGGCGCGAAGAACTTCGTGAACGCGTGGTCCGCCGCCGGGCCCGCCCACCACTGCGCCATCGGGATCGGCCATCTGGCGGACACGCTGGAGAAGCTCGCCGCGTTGTGGAAGATTGAGTGCGTGCGGGTGTGCTAGCAGCCTGCGGCCCCGCCGCGGAAAGGTGATTGCCATGCGCATGCTCTTTCTTGCCGTCCTG
>JAKPUV010000376.1 GCA_029554925.1 Candidatus Hydrogenedentota bacterium
CCTGCAGTACGGCGTGTCCGACAGTGACGGAAACACGGTCACAGACTCGCGCTCCGTGTTCGTCTCCGACACCACGCCGCCCCAGCTGACGCTCACCGGACCGGCCCAGCTCACGATCCCCGTCGGCGGGCCGTATGTGGAACCGGGATTCACGGCCTTCGACGCCTGCGCCGGCGACCTGACCCAGAGCGTGGTCGTGTCGGGGTCCGTGGACACGTCCACACCGGGAACCTATGTGCTGCTTTACATGGTCTATGACAACGCCGCCAACCCCGCGACGGTGGAGCGCTCGGTGCTTGTCGCCGCGGGCACGCCGCCCGTGATCACAGTGCTCGGCGCCAACCCGCTGACGGTCGAGTGCGGCGGCGTCTTCCAGGATCCGGGGGCCACGGCCTCCGACGCCCAGGACGGCGACCTGACCGCGGACATTGTCGTTGGCGGCACCGTTGACACCGCCGTTCCGGGGCTGTACCTGCTCAGTTACGCCGTGGCAGACAGCGACGGCCTCGCCGCACTGGAAACCCGCTCCGTGCAGGTTGCTGACACCGCCGCCCCGGTGGTGGCGCTTCTGGGGGCAAACCCGGCCACCGTGGCCGTGGGCGGGGAGTTTTCTGAGCCCGGCTACACCGCCGCGGACACCTGCGCCGGCGACCTCACGGCATCCGTGACGGTCACGGGAACGGTGGACACGTCGGTCCCGGGCACCTACTCCCTGGTGTATTCCGTGCAGGATCCCGCCGGAAACGCCGGATCCGCCACCCGGACCGTGGTGGTCGGCGGAACGGGCTACTGCGTCCTGACGGACGTGGACATCCTCCGGCCGACGGGCAACGTGCTGACGCCGCTCGTCACGAGCACGGCGGCGGTCCCGCTCCGGTCGCGCCCCGTGTTCTCCTCCGCCGACTGCGTCACCGGAACCGTTTCCGTTGAGTACTTCATCAACGGCGTCTCCCGCGGCGCGTCCACCGATGCGGCCGCGGATTACCCCTTGTCCGTGCCGCTGGGCGTCGGCCAGTATGAACTGACCGTTGTCGCCACCCAGCAGGAAACGGGCGCCGTGGTCACCGCGTCCCGGGTGTTCAGGGTCATCGGCGCGCAGATCAACCGCTACGGCTATCTGGACAACCCCTTCCCGAGCCTCCCGATGGAAGGCGACCTTTTCGAGAACACGCTGGCCGTCACGGGCTACTATCGCGTCATCGCCATGGCCTCCGCCTACTGCGAGGAGGAGGTCGGCCTCACGGCGGACATTGTGCTGACGGCGGAGTATCCGGAGAATCCCGGCCAGTCCGTGACGGTCCGCGTGCCGCGCGGGGCCATCCCCTGCGGCTACCAGGCCATCGTCATCCTGACCCTCTCCGACAGCATCGAGGGGCTCGTGGGGTATGACCAGGCGCCCGTGATTGCGCCCACGCCGGACGGCCTTGTCGCCGGCGGCCTCTTCTTCGACGTGAGCATCATCATCGCCTCCCAGGCGGATGTGCTCGCGGGCGGCGAGATTCCCTGTGCCGAGTTGGACAACGCCTGGCTGGCGGACAATCCCGTGTCCTTCACCCTCAACCGCCTGTCCTTCACGCCCGGAAGGGTTCCCGTCTTCCTGTCGCACCCGACAGACATCCAGCCG
>JAKPUV010000377.1 GCA_029554925.1 Candidatus Hydrogenedentota bacterium
CGCCGGGGTTTCGGCGCGGGCAAAGGCGCCCGCATGCAGGAGCAAGGCTATGTGGACCCCTGGCATGGGCGAATTGATTGTGATCTTCCTGATCGTGCTCGTCCTCTTCGGCGGGAGCAAGATTTCCGGTCTGGGGAAGTCGCTGGGCACGGCCATTTCCGAGTTCAAGGGCGCGCTGAACGAGCCGCCCAAGAAGGAGGAGGAGGCGAAAAAGTCCGAGGACGAGGACAAGAACGCGTAATCCGCGGGAACGGCACGATGGCAAGACGTTCAAGCGGGCGCGGGACGGTGTTTCCGCGCCCGTTTTTCATTAAACCGGGCCGCCCGGACGGGCGGCGGGAAGGGAGTCTGAAATGACCCGGCGTGACCGCGTGATGAACGCCCTCAATTTCCGCCCCACGGACCGCGTGCCGAAGGATCTCGGCGGCATGCCGTCCACCTGCGTGAGCTGTTTCGCCTATCCGGGGCTGGTGCGGGCCCTGGGCCTGCCGCCGCGCCGCCCCCGCGTCTACGACACGGGCCAGATGCTGGCGCTGCCGGACACGGATGTCCTCGACGCGCTGGACTGCGACGTGGTCACGCTGACGCCGGACATGACGAACGCCTTCCCCCAGCCGGAGCTCTGGAAGCCCTACGGGTTCAACGGGCGGCTGGACGCGGAGGTGCGCACCCCCGCGCAGTTCCAGGATCTGCCCGACGGCACCATCCTCCAGCCGCACTACGGCGCGAAGATGCCGCCGTCGGCGCATGTGTTTGAGACGGAGCACGCGGGGCAGCCGATGCTGCTCACGGGCGACCTGCCCAAACCGGACCTGGACGCCCTGCGCGCGCGGCTCGCCGCGGAGGCACTCACGCCGGAGCAGATCCGTCTGGCGCGCGAGACGGCGAAACGCGCGCGGGAGGCCACGGACCGCGCCACGCTCTTCCTCGGCCCCGGCGCGGGCATCGGCATCGCCAATTTCGGCGGCCTCGCCCTCTTCCCCATGCTCTGCCTCACGGAGCCGGAGTTCGTGGCGGAGCTGCACGAGCTGGTCATCGCCCACGCCCTGCGGCAGGTGGAGGCGCTGCTGCCCGAAATCGCCGACTGCGTGGACGTGTACATGGTGTCGGCGGACGACTGGGGCACGCAGAACGCGCCCATCGCCGCGCCCTGGGTCTATGGGCAGCTCTTCCAGCCGTACTACCGCCGCATGAACGACCTGATCCACCAGGCGGCGCCGCAGACCAAGACCTTCCTGCACACCTGCGGCGCGGTGTACGACCTGCTGGACGCCTTTGCGGACAGCGGTTTCGACGTGGTCAACCCGGTGCAGTGGACCGCCGGCGGCCGGTCGTGGCGGGAATGGAAGGACAAGACGCGCGGGCGGCTCGCCCTGTGGGGCGGCGGCGTGAACAGCCAGGCGACCCTGCCGCTGGGCACGCCGGAGGACGTGGCGGCGGAGGTGCGGCGCGTGGTGCCCGACCTCGCCGACGGCGGCGGCTACGTCTTCTGCGCCATCCACAACATCCTCGCGGAAATCCCGCCGGAAAACATCACGGCGCTCTACCGCGCCGCCGCGGGGATTCCCGCGGGCTGAACGTGAAAGGACCATGACCGGAGACATGCTGATCCGGCTCCGAGACAGCGTGGCGGAATACGTCCGCCAGTCGAAGACCACCGGCCCGGTGCTGCTGGCCGTGTTTATCGGCGCCGGGTCGGGGGGCGCGGCGGTGGCGCTGCGCTGGGCGGTGGAGGCGGTGCAGGCGCTCTTCCAGGACGGGCTGGGCGGCGGGTTGCGGGCGGCGCTGGAGGCGGTGCATCCCGTGCTGGGCGGCCTGTGGGTCGTTCCGGTGATCGCCCTGGGCGGCCTCTGCGCCGGGCTGGCCGCCAAGTGGTTCGCCCCCGAAACGCGCGGGCACGGCGTGCCCGAGGTGATGGCCGCCGTCGCGCGGACCGGCGGGCGGCTGCGCGCGCGTGTGGCCGTGGTGAAACTGGCCGCCGCCGCGCTCACCATCGGCAGCGGCGGCTCGGCGGGGCGCGAGGGGCCCATCGTTCACATCGGCGCGACCTGGGGCTCCGCCCTCGCGCAGTTCCTGCGCTTCCCCGACCGCATGGTCACCCTCTGCGTCGCCTGCGGCGCGGCCGGGGGCATCGCGGCCACGTTCAACGCGCCCATGGCGGGCGTGCTCTTCACG
>JAKPUV010000234.1 GCA_029554925.1 Candidatus Hydrogenedentota bacterium
TGGATCGCCGTCTGCTGTATCATGGATTCACCTCGTTGGTGTCGCCAGGGCCGTTTCTTTGACACCCCTTAGACCCGCATACCGTATATGCGGTTTGCCAACGAGGCCTTTCTTTTTCCCCCCCTATCCGGCGATCAAGGCCTTCAGTCGCATTGGAATTGCAATCCGCGCGGCGGAGGGCCTATCATAACGGTCCAAAGCCCCCCTTTCCGCCGGGATGTTGGCGCCGCGCGGGCCGCGCGGTTTCCCGGCGGACTCCCGCACCACCATTCCGGCAGGGGGGCGGTATTACCCGCGGGCGGCGCCCCGCGGCGGGCAGGAAACGCGTGACATGAGAAGAGACATCGTCCACGAGGGCGCAACGAACCTGAAGTACGAGATACGGGAGATTGTCGGCGTGGCCCGCGAGGTCCGGGGCCTCGGCCAGCCGGTCACCTGGGAGAACATCGGCGACCCGATCGAGAAGGGCGAGGTGCTCGCCCCCTGGATCCGGGACATCCTGCACGAGCTGCTGGACCAGCCGCGCTCTTTCGGCTACTGCGACACGGCGGGCGTGCCGGACACGCGGGCGTTTTTGGCGGACCTGGTGAACCAGCGGGAGGGGGGCGCGCAGATCACGCCGGAGGACCTGCTGTTCTTTAACGGCGTGGGCGACGCCGTGGCGCGGGTGTACGGTTTCCTCAAGCGCGAGGCGCGGATCCTGGGGCCGTCGCCGGCCTACAGCACGCACTCGTCGGCCGAGGGCGCGCACTCGGGCTACAGCCATGTCACCTACGACCTCGACCCGCACAACGGCTGGATGCCGAATGTGGACGACATCCGGAACAAGGTGAAGTACAACGACGCCATCGCGGGCATCCTGCTGCTGTCGCCGGACAACCCGACGGGCGCGGTTTATCCCCGCGAGGTGCTGGACGAGATCGTGAAGATCGCGCGGGAGCACGACCTGTTCATCATCGCCGACGAGATTTACGCGCACATCACCTATCCCGGCCAGCCGCACCTGCACCTGAGCCAGTGGGTGCAGGACGTGCCCGGCATCGCCATGCGCGGCATCAGCAAGGAGTACCCCTGGCCCGGCGCGCGCTGCGGCTGGATCGAGATCATCAACCGCCGGCGCGACGCCAACTTCGCCACCTACGCGGAGAGCCTGCTGGCGGCCAAGCGCCTGGAGGTCTGCTCGACCACCCTGCCGCAGATGTCCATCCCCCGCGTCTTTGGCGACCCGCGCTACAAGGACCACCTCGCCCGCCGCGCGGGCATCTTCGCCGCGCGCGCCGAGGAGGCGGTCCGCGCCTTCGACGGCTGCGACGCCGTCATCGTCAACAAGCCGGGCGGCGCGTTCTACCTCACCGTCATGTTCAAGGACGGCGTGCTGAACGGCGGGCAGACGCTGCCCATCGAGAACCCCGCTGTGCGGGACCGCATCGGCGAGCTGGTGAAGAACGTCTCGGTGGACAAGCGCTTCGTCTATTACCTCATGGGCGCCACGGGCATCGTCGTCGTCCCGCTCAGCGGGTTCCAGTGCGTCCACGACGGCTTCCGCGTCACCCTCCTCGAGAGCGACGACGAGAAGCGCGCGTGGATCTTCCGGACCCTGCGCGAGGCGGTGGACCAGTACACGGGCGGATGACCCGCCCCCAACCGGAGGCCGGACATGCAGACCCTCGCCGTCACGGTGAACGGGGAGCGCCGGGAGGCCCCCGCGGGCGCCACCGTGCAGTCCCTTCTGGAGTCCCTTGCGCTGGACCCGGCCCACGTGGTCGTTGAGCGCAACGGGGAAATCCTGCGGCGGGATGATTTTGCCTCGACGCCCCTCGCGGCGGACGACACCCTCGAGATCATCCGCTTTGTGGGGGGCGGGTGATGACCCACGCGGAACGCATGCGGCGCTTTGACGCCGCCGACCTCTATGTGGTCATCACGGAGGCGCACTGCGCGGGCCGCACGGCCCTGGAGGTGCTCGACGCCTGCCTCGCCGCCGGGGTCACCCTGGTGCAGATGCGCGAGAAGGACCGCTCCGGAAAGGAGCTGGTTGCCCTGGGCCGGGAGTTCCGCGCGCGCACGCGCGCCGCGGGCGCCCTGCTCATCGTGGACGACCGGGTGGATGTCGCGCTGGCCGTGGACGCCGACGGCGTGCACCTCGGCCAGGACGACCTGCCCCTCGCCGACGCGCGGCGCGTCGCCCCGGAGCTGATCCTCGGCGCGTCGAGCCACAACGTGGGGGAGGCGTTGGCCGCCCAGGAGGCGGGCGCCAGCTACGTCAACATCGGCCCCGTCTTCGCCACGCAGACCAAATCCGTGCCCACGGGGGTGGTGGGGCCGGAGATGATTGACGCCATCCGGCCGCGCCTGCGCGTCCCGTTCACGTGCATGGGCGGCATCAAGGCAGAGAACATCGGGCAGGTCCTCGCGCGCGGCGCGCGCCGCTGTGCCGTCGTCACCGCCGTCACCGCGGCCCCGGATCCGCGGGCCGCCGCGGCGGGGCTGCGCGCCCTCATTCAGGGGGGCGCCCCCGCGGAGGGGTGAGAGAGGGGCGCTACGCCTCGTCCTCGGAGGCCCAGTGGAGGATGTCGAGGATTTCGCCCACGGCGGCCTCGAGGCCGATGAAGAGGGCGCGGGCCATGATGTCGTGGCCGATGTTCACCTCGCAGAGCTCGGGGAGCAGGGCGACGGGCCGCAGGTTGCGGATGGTGAGGCCGTGGCCCGCGTTGCAGCGCATGTGGGTGTCGAGAACCAGCTCCGCCGCTTCGTGCAGGCGGTCGAGTTCGCGCTCGACGTCCGTTCCCTCGGCGTTGGCGTAGGCGCCCGTGTGCAATTCCACGAAGTCGGCGCCGCAGGCGGCGCTGGCCTCGACCTGCTCCGCTTCGGGGTCTATGAACATGCTGACGAGGATGCCGTGGTCGTGCATGTCGGCGGTGACGGCCTTCAGCCGGTCCGCCTGTCCGGCGACGTTGAGGCCGCCCTCGGTGGTGACCTCCCGCCGGTTCTCGGGCACGAGGCAGACGGTGTGGGGGCGGAGCCGCCGCGCGATGGCGAGGATCTCCTCGCTCACGCCCATCTCCGGGTTCATGCGCACCTGGAGCACCTGGGACAGGAGCTCCACGTCGCGGTCCTGGATGTGGCGGCGGTCCTCGCGCAGGTGCACGGTGATCTGGTGGGCACCGGCGAGCTCGCAGACCTTGGCCGCGGCGATGACATCGGGGTTGCGGCCCTTGCGCGCCTCGCGCAGCGTGGCGACGTGGTCAATGTTGACGCCCAACTCAATCATGGCTGTTTTCTCCCCGGGGTTCAGGCCCCGTGCGCCGCGGCGGCGACCCGTCCGGCGAGTTCCTGGGCGAGCTGCTCGGCCCTGCGCAGCTCCTCGTGCTGCACCATGACCCGGATGATCCTCTCGGTGCCCGACCTGCGCAGGACGACCCGGCCCTTTCCCGCGATGCCGGCCTCGGCCTCGGCCGCCAGCGCGGCGAGCAGGTCCTCCGCCACGCGC